>SVLB01000056.1 GCA_015068135.1 Oscillospiraceae bacterium
ATTTCCACATGACTCCCATGTGGGGCTGCTACCCCGTGGGCAATTATAAGACCCAGTACGGCATAGATAACTTTACTCAGTATTCTACCGCACAGATCATTGATGATAACGGCGATGCGGTCATGCTGGAGTGCTATGCCCAGATGCTGCCTGCGGATGCGGTGGCTTCCCAGCCTCAGGACCATGGTATGATGATCATTGAAAAACCCGTGGTGGTGCGCAATTCCGATGGCACCATCAATGCGGAGGAAAGCTATGTGATGATTCAGGACCAGCGTGCCGGTACTGGCCAGCTGTTCTATCAGGTGGAGGAAGACGGCGAGATGCACTACTACTCCGGCCGTACCTCCTACAAGTATACCTTCGCCCGTCTGCTCAGTGAGGACTACATTCCCGTGACGGCTGCGGAGTTTATGGGCACCGATCCCTATAAGCCCCCCATGGTGGTACATAAGCCGGCCGTGGAAGAGGTGAAGACCCTGGATGATCTGCTCTCCGGCACTATGGAGTGCAATTTCCCCATGGTTATCATCAAGCTGATGGCCACCGATGAAAACGGTGAGGATATCATGATCCACCGGGTCTTCCTGGATAAGGTGGACAACAGAAACGGTCTTTGCCGCAAGTTTAATCTGTCCGACATTAAGTATGAACTGCAGAACACCAACTATAACGGTCTGCTGGAGTCCGGAAAGACCTATACCTTCCGGTATGATATCACGGTTTCCAACGGCGAGATCATTACCCCGTCCCAGGTTACCGCAACCTTTAACTAAGGAGGAAGTGCCATGAAAAAGCAAAATACCGGCAAGAAGCCCATCAAATGGATCGTTCTGGCGGTTGCATTGGTAGTTGTCGCCATTGGCGTCGCCCTGGCACTGACTGTGTTTAGCGGCAATAATGGCACCCAAAGCACCTCCCAGACCAATCCCACCGATCCCACTCTGCCGCAGACCGGTGGCGAGATCAAGATTTGCTGGAATGTAGACCGGGAAGACTGGCTGGACGACAAGGGCAACAATATGCGTGTACGTGCCGGCGAGTATTACCGTCTGCGTTTCGCTGTGGACGGAGAACAGAAGGACTTCTTCTTTGAAAACTTCGCCCTGGTGGAAAAAGCTGACAGTATGCTCTTTATGGGCCTTATGGCAGACGAGAACAATGTGGTCAAGGAAGTCCTGGATGTCCACGAGTTCACCGGCGGTTTGACTGCCTACGAGTACTATGTCCAGGAAGTGGGCGAGACCGAGATCAAGCTCAACTCCGTTGCCAGCATGAAGGGTCTGGAGTGGGTTCTGCGTATTACTCCCGATACCGAGGTTTATAACGTGGGCGGTACCGGCTTGCTGGTAGGTCTGCCCGGTAAGGTAGAGGTTGGTAGCTGCGTCTATGCGGTCATGGATGAGAACGGCTACACCACCCATATCTTCGTAATGCCTCCCTTTGAGGAAAAACCCGTATATTGGAACATTGAGCGTAAGTACGATACCACCGGTAAGGTCACAACCCGTGAAAGAGATGCACTGGGCTTCTTTACCTTCCAGTTTGCCGTGAACGGCGAGCAGGTGGAACTTCGCACCATGGATGTGGATGTTGCCAGCCAGGTGGACTCCTTTGCGGCTAAGTGCATGCATCTGGAGTTTAACGAGGACGGCACCATTGCCGAGGCTGTTCATGCAAGAGTTGCCACCGGAGGTTACTCCGTGGCCAGCTGGTATCATGTGCTGGAGATCAATACCAACGAGTGTACCTTTTATGCAAAGAAGTTCTCCGGCTCTGACAAGGGCAGTGAGGCAAGTCCCAACTGGCATAACGATGTGAAGGTCTTTGACTGCAGTGGCAAGGGTAAGTATGTCGGCGAGCCCACCCAGCTGCAGCTGTACGATCAGGTCCACTGTCTGTCCAACCCCTATGGCCAGGTGACGGTGATCTTTGTGGTATCCCGCCCTGTGGATTCTGCGCTGTACTATAATCTGGACCGGAAGTGGGACAGCGCTGCCAAGGTATCCACCCGTACCCCCGCAGCGGACGGCTACTACTATATGGAGTTTTCCGTAGAGGGACAGAGAGTCACTCTGCGTACCCAGGATCCTTCTGTGGTCAATACCATTGACGGCAGAGGTGCCAAGGTCTTGGGCTTTGAGCTGGATGGCGATGTGATCCTGAAGGCCTATGCACCCAGCTCCGTTGCCGGAAGCAATACCACCGCTTTCGACTACACCAAGGTGACCAATATCAACACCGAAACCGGTGAGATCACTACCACCCGCAACGGCAAGACCTATGTTTCCAAGATGACCCAGGACACCAAGATCTATGACGTTTCTGCCAATGCCGCCAAGGTGGGCGAAAAGACCACTCTGCGTGTCGGCGACACGGTGTACGGTCTTGCGGACCTGTCCGGAAAGCTGACCTCCATTTTCGTGACCTCCCGTCAGAATGTGGGTCCTCTGTACTGGAATCTGGACCGCAGCTATGACAGCGCGACCAAGACCACCAAGCGCAAGCCTGCTGAGGATGGCTACTATTATATCGCTCTGTCCAATGGCACCACTACCAAGACCTTCAAGACCCAGAATAAGTCCCTGGTGAACACCCTGGATTCCTATGTGGCCTGCGGTGTGGTGGCATCCGGCGATGTGCTCTACAAGGTCTATAAGTACGATACCATCGTGGGCTACACCGGCGGTGGTTACGCAAGCTGGACCACCGTGACCTCTGTCAGCGGCAACAGCTTCACCTCCAAGGATACCAAGGGCACCTACTCCGGCTATGTAGCCGGTAAGGTCTACGATGTGAGCCAGGGCTCCAAGTCCCCGGTCACCGTGACCACTCTGCGAGTGGGCGACCGGATCCACGCCGTTCGGGATAACAACAAGAATATCGTTTTGGTATTCGTTGTAAACCGTCCCGTTCAGGCGGAGCTGTACTACAACCTGGAAAGACTGTGGGATGCGGACAATGCCACTACCACCCGTCAGCCCGATGCAGAAGGCTATTATGTGTTCAAGATGGCCTTCAACGGCGAGCATGTGGAAGTGAAGACCAATGATATTGCCATTGCCAACGTCATTGACGGCAGAGCCGCCAAGGTTTTGGGCCTGGATGTGACCGACGGCATTATCAACAAGGCATATCTGCCCTCTCAGGTGGCTGCTACCTCCACCACTACCTTTGACTATACCGATGTGGTGAAGATCGAGGCCGACGGCACCATCGTCTCCACCCGTAACGGCAAGGAGTACATTGGTAAGCCTGCCGCGGACTGCAAGGTCTTCAATGTTGCCTCCAATGCCAAGCTGATTGGTGAAGTCAGCAAGGTGGCTGTGGGCGATAAGCTCTACGGCTTCTCCAACAAGGATGGCGAGGTTACCTACATTTACATTATCAACAAGACCGTCGAAACCGAAACCAAGACTGCCATGTGTCAGGTCTGCGGTGAGGAAGTCACCTGGCGTGCCTGGGACGGTGCTATGAGCCTGGGTGAGGGCCACTGGTATCTGACTGAGAATGTTACCGTATCCAAGACTGCTGAGATCTCCAAGGATAAGAATGTATGCCTGGATCTGTGTGGCTTCGATGTGATCGGCGCCGAGACCCTGGATCGGATCCTGAATATTTACGGCAACTTCAACCTGATGGATATCAAGAAGGCAGATGGCACCTATGACGGTGATATCATTGCCAACTATAACAACGCCAACGGCCGTACCGGCTCTGTATTCTATGTACAGAACAGCAAGGATTACGGCTACGGTGTGTTCCGGATGTACGGTGGTAATCTGAAGGCTACCGGTCAGACCAAGAATGGCGGTATCGGCGGCATCGGCAACGATTTCTACATGTACGATGGCACCATCTCCGGCGGTAAGGCTGCCCAAAACGGCGGTAACCTCTACATGGAGAACAATGCGGATTCCTTCTTTGCCATGTTTGGCGGTACCATTACCGGCGGCACAGCCGGCAACACCTCCGGCGGTGTCCGGGGTGCTAACCCCATTACTTTGGGCGGTACAGCCAAGATCACCGGCAATAACGGCACCGACCTGCTTCTGCTCAGCGGTGAGACCATCACCATTTCTGCGGATACTCCCTTTGCCGAGGGCGCAAAGATCTGCCTGACCCTGGAGAACGGTCAGGGCACCTTTGCCAAGGAAGCCCAGGAAGGGGACGAGGCCTTCTTCGACTGCACCAGCGGCGAAGTGACCTACGCAGACGGTATGCTGAGCGTTGCTCCGGCCCCTGTTGTCCATGAGGATCACTGCATCTGCGGTGGCCTGGGCGAGATCGGCGACCATACCTGCGCGGATGTGAGCTGGGAGCCCTGGACCGGTACGGTTACCGACGGCGGCTGCTATATTCTGACGGCAGATACCTCTGTGAGTGCCTCCATTAACATTCCCAAGGATACCACCGTATCCCTGTGCCTGAACGGGCATAAGCTTACCGGTACGGTCCGTATGCTGGATATCTCCGGCACCTTGAATCTGTGTGACCATACCGGCGAGGGCAGCATTTCCTCTACTGTAGTGAGAATGGCTCCCATCTTCTATGTCCGTGACGGCGGTGTGTTCAACTTCTTCGGCGGTAAGCTGCAGGGCAGCAACCAGACTCAGGCCGGTGTAGGTGCGCTGGCTGACAAGGCTGGTGCGACCATGAATATCTACGGCGGTCAGATCGTCGGTGCCAAGGTCACTAACGGTGGCGGTGCTCTCCAGGCCTTCCACTCCAGCTTCCTGAACATCTACGGCGGTACCATTGTGGGTGGTGAGGCCGCAACCGGCAGTGCCATTGCTACCAGCCCCGCGACTACCCTGAACCTGATGGGCGGTACCATCACCGGCGGCACCGGCAGCCAGGGCAGTATCAATGCCCAGGGCCCCGTGAACATCGGCGGCAGTGTTACCATCTCCGGCGGTGAGACCAACCTGTACGTGCTCAAAAATAAGACCGTTACCCTCAACGACCTTGCTGATGACGCACTTGTTTATGTGACTATGCAAAACGGCTCCGGTGTCTTTGCTACCAATGCCTACGAGGGCGATGAGTCCTGCTTCAAGGCAGATAACGGTGCCGAGATTACCCTGGTCGATGGCGAACTGGTCATGGACGACGCGCCCTTTACCCACGCTGACCACTGCATCTGTGGTGGAACGGGTGAGGTGGGCGACCATACCTGCGAGAATGTGACCTGGACTCCCTGGACCGGCACGGTTACCGACGGCGGTCACTACGCATTGACCCAGGATGTCTTCCTGTCCGCATCCATCAATATTCCCAAGAATACTACGGTTTCCATCTGTCTGAACGGCCACAAGCTCACCGGCAATGTGCGTATGCTGGATATCTCCGGTGCTTTGAACATCTGTGACCATACCGGAACCGGCAGCATCTCCAGCACGGTTGTGAGGATAGCTCCTATCTTCTATGTCCGTGACGGCGGTGTGTTTAACTTCTTCGGCGGTAAGCTGCAGGGCAGTAATCAGACCCAGTCCGGTGTAGGCGCTCTGGCAGATAAGAAGGGCGCTACCATGAATATGTACGGCGGCGAGATCATTGGCGCCAAGGTCACCAACGGTGGCGGCGCGATCCAGACCTTCCATTCCAGCTTCCTGAACCTCTACGGCGGCACGATCGTAGGCGGTGAGGCTGCCACCGGCAGCGCCATCGCAACCAGCCCCGCCAGCACTTTGAACCTGTTGGGCGGCACGATCACCGGTGGCATCGGTGAATTGGGCAGCATCAATGCACAGGGTCCTGTGAATCTGGGCGGCGATGTGAAGATCTTCGGCGGTCAGACCAATCTGTATGTTCGCAATGGTAAGACTGTATCCATCGGCGATCTGACCGGGGATGCTCTGATCTATGTGACCATGGAAACTGTGACCGGCGAGTTTGCCACCAATGCGGTGGAGGCCGATGTTGCGTTCTTCCGTGCGGATAACGGCAACGAGATCCTCTTTGCGGATAACAAGCTGGCCATCGGCACGGAGAAGGCCCCTGAGCCCGAGGGCCATCAGGATCACTGCATCTGCGGCGGCCTGGGTGCCAAGGGCGACCATACCGCCTGCGCTATCGTTACCTGGGAGCCTTTCACCGGCACTTGGGAAAATGGTAAGAATTACTATCTGACCGAGGACCTGAATCCCACCGCAACCATTACCATTCCCGAAAATACCACCATTCATCTGTGCCTGAACGGCTTCAAGGTCAATGGCGGCACCGGTGTTAACCGTGTGTTCAACCTGAATGGTACACTGGTGATCTGCGATCACAAGCAGACAGACGGCACCTATAAGGGAACTATCGCATCCAACTATACCGGCACTGCCGCAAAGTACGGCACTGTGGTGTATGTCCAGAACAAGGCCAGCGCAAACTTCACCATGTTTGGCGGAAATCTGACCACGACCGCAACGGCTACAGAAGCCGGCGGTGTGATCTGCACCGACAGAGTCGTGAAGATCTACGATGGTACGATCACCGGCGGTAATTGTGCCAAAAACGGCGGCAGCATTTCCATCCAGAATGCCAATGCGGATGTGCAGCTTTACGGCGGTGTGATCAGCGGTGGTACTGCCAATGCCGGCGGCAACATTTTCGCCAACAAGGGCAAGCTGCTCATTGATGGCATTACCATTCAGAACGGCAGCTGTAAGGGCTCCGGCGGTAATCTGAATCTTCAGGGAACTATCCAGGTTCAGATCAAGAGCGGTACCATTTCCGGCGGTAAGTCCACCGAATACAATGGTGGTAACATTCATGTGACCGGCGGTTCTGTGACCCTCTCCGGCGGCACCGTTACCGGCGGTGAGGCCCTGGCCTCCACCGGCGGCTGTGGCGGCAACATCTATGCTGTTGCAGGCACCTTCAAGATGGAGGGCGGTACCGTGACCAACGGTAAGGCCATCAACGGTGGCAATATCAGCGTCAAGATCAATGGTGTGTCTATTACCGGCGGTACCATTTACGGCGGCACTGCCACCAACGGCGGCGATATCTACTTTGAGAAGGCCGATGGCACCATGACCCTTTCCGGTCTGATCGAAAGCATGGAGCAGATCATCCGGGCATATGTCAAGACCGGCACTTTGGTCACCACGGACCTGGATTCTGCCACCAAGCTGGACATTGCTTACGCAGAATAAACCTGATATACATCCAAAAAGGACGTGACCCTCGGGTCACGTCCTTTTTGACATGCTGACACTATAGCAAGTTATTATCCGTAATAGGCCTTCAGGTACATATCCTTCAGCTCGCTCATGAGGGGATATCTGGGGTTGGCGCCGGTGCATTGGTCGTCAAAGGCCTGCTCCACCATTTCGTCCAGTGTTGCCAGAAAATCGCTTTCGGCGATGCCGTAGTCCCGAATGGTCTTCCGAATGCCCACACGCTCCTTCAGGCTGTTGATCGCATCGATGAGGGCCTCCAGCTTTTCTGTGTCGCTGTCGCCCTTCAGCCCCAGATAATCGGCAACCTCGGCATAACGTTCCAGGGTGTGAGGATGGTCGTACTGGGAGAAGGTACCCATCTTTACGGGAACTTCAGCGGCATTGAACCGCAGGACCTGCTCGATCATCAGCGCATTGGCAACGCCATGGGGCAGATGATGGAAAGCGCCCAGCTTATGGGCCATGGAATGGCAGATACCCAAAAATGCGTTGGCAAAGGCCATACCGGCCATGGTGGCGGCATTTGCCATATTCTCCCTGGCTCTGGGGGCAGCCGCGCCCTTGTCAAAGGCCTCGGGAAGATTCTTGAATACCAGCTTCAGGCTTCGCAGTGCCAGACCGTCGGTGTAATCCGTTGCCATCATGGAGGCGTAGGCTTCCAGGGCGTGGGTCACGGCATCGATGCCGGAGGCTGCGGTGAGACCCTTGGGGGCGTTCATCATCATATCTGCGTCCACGATAGCCATCTTAGGCATCAGCTCATAATCTGCCAGGGGGTATTTCACACCGGTCTTTTCATCGGTGATCACGGCGAAGGGGGTGACCTCGGAGCCGGTACCGGCAGAGGTGGGGACAGCCACAAAGTAGGCCTTTTCGCCCATTTTGGGGAAGCCGTATACACGCTTGCGGATATCCACAAACCGCATAGCCATATCCTGGAAGTCCACATCCGGATGCTCATAGAGCACCCACATGATCTTACCGGCATCCATGGCAGAGCCGCCGCCAATGGCGATGATCAGGTCGGGCTTGAAATCCCGCATGGCTTCCGCACCCTCTCTGGCGCAGGCCAGGGTGGGATCGGGAGCCACATTATAGAAGGCGGTGTGCACGATGCCCATGGCATCCAGCTTTTCTTCCACGGGCTTTGTGTAGCCGTTTTGATAGAGGAAGGTATCGGTGACGATAAAGGCCTTTTTCTTTCCTTCCAGCTCATCCATGGCAACGGGCAGACAGCCCTTCTTGAAATACACCTTTTCAGGGGCTCGGAACCAAAGCATATTTTCCCTCCGTCTTGCAACCGTTTTGACATTCAGAAGATGCCGTACACCTACATTTTCGGAAACCGAGTTACCGCCCCAGCTGCCGCAGCCCAGGGTCAGGGAGGGGGTCAGCCGGAAGTTGTACAGGTCACCGATGCCGCCCTGGGCAGAAGGGGTATTCACCAGGATCCGGCAGGCCTTCATCCGCTGAGAGAAGGCGTTGAGCTTGTCGGTGGCGGTACGGGTGGACAGATAAACAGCGGCGGTATGACCGTAGCCACCGTCCTCCAGCAGCCGCTGGGCCTTATCCAAAGCTTCTGCAAAGGTCTTGGCACGATACATGGCAAGAACCGGAGAAAGCTTCTCGTGCGCAAAGGCTTCGGAGATATCCACAGAATCCACTTCGCCAATGAGGATCTTGGTGGTCTCGGGAACGGTGATCCCAGCCAGGGTGGCAATGGTGGGGGCGCTCTGACCAACGATCTTGGCGTTAAGATTGCCGTTTACCAAAATGGCAGCACGTAGCTTATCTTTTTCTTCCTCATTCAGGAAATAACAACCACGGGCGGCAAATTCCGCACGTACTTCGTCATAAACCTTGTCCATTACGATCACCGATTGCTCGGATGCGCAGATCATGCCGTTGTCAAAGGTCTTGGAGTGGATAATGGAGGAAACCGCCATGAGAATATCGGCACTGTCGTCAATGATGGCAGGTACGTTGCCGGCACCCACACCCAATGCGGGCTTGCCGGAAGAGTAGGCAGAGTGTACCATGCCGGGACCGCCGGTGGCAAGTGTCAGATCTGCATGACTCATGACCTGGGCAGTCAGTTCCAAAGAGGGCTGGTCAATCCAGCCGATAATATCCTCCGGTGCACCGGCGGCGACCGCCGCCTCCAAAACCACCTTTGCCGCGGCAATGGTGGAATTTTTTGCCCTGGGGTGAGGGGAGATGAGAATACCGTTGCGGGTCTTTAAGCAAAGCAGGGACTTGAAAATCGCTGTAGAGGTGGGATTGGTGGTGGGGATCACAGCGGCGATCACACCAATGGGCTCCGCGATCTTCTGAATACCGTAGGAGGGATCCTCCTCCAGTACACCGCAGGTCTTTTCATGCTTGTAGGCATTGTAGATGTACTCGGAGGCAAAGTGGTTTTTGATGACCTTATCCTCCACAACACCCATGCCGGTCTCCTCCACGGCAAGCTTTGCCAGCGGGATCCGGGCACGGTTGGCAGCCATGGCGGCAGCCAGGAAGATCTTATCTACCTGCTCCTGGGAGTAGGTGGCGAATTTTTCCTGGGCGGCACGGCAACGAGCCAAAGCCTCACTTAGTTCCTGAGTGGTGGTTACGGGTGCGTAAGTTTTCATAGTCAGCGTCCCCTTTCGGAATCGATTGTTTGTTATCGATTTGCTTGTATCGATATAATAGCACTGACATGGATAGAAAACAATTGGCAAAAGCATCAAATAAATACAATAATATCGATAAAAAATTATGCAATATAAACCACAAGGGCTTATATTGCATAATTCGAGAGGGAAGATCAATTGCTATGAAAATGCCCAATGCCAGATTTTTTGCGCGTTCCCCACAAGGATTGGTTTTTCATAACAATGCCTGCAGAGTTTTTGCGGGTGGTAGGTTACGGAGTTTCCTGCTCCAGGCTGCTAAGAATGTTGGAAACATCCCAAGTCTGCATGGTTGCATCCTCCTGGATCATCCTGGCTACCGCCATCAGCTGGCTTTGCGAGAAGCTTGCATAGTCTTTGTTGATCCGCTCCACCATGGAACGCATGGAGTAGCTATACTGCGCGCTTGTGACCGAGGTTCCGTCAGCCAGCGTAATGTATACGGTTGCGTGAACGGGGGATTCACCGTGATTCTTTGTGTCGAAATCCCTCAGGCACAGGGTCAGGGGAGTGCCGGTCTGACCGATCACAAAATCATTGGCATCGGTGCCGCAGGTGACCACCTTATCCTCCGTGATCCAGAGATTATAACCGAAGGCGTTTTCTTTTGCCAGGGATGCTTGCACCTTTTCATCACCGCCGAAGATGGCCTTATAGCCGAAGCCAACCGCACCGGGTCTGAGGGTTA
>SVLB01000012.1 GCA_015068135.1 Oscillospiraceae bacterium
TAAGCCGAGGGGAGTCGAACCCCGACAGGTTTTCGGAGGCCGCTTTCCGCCAATACTGCGGAAAATCCCTCGAAAATACCAACGGGTATTCCCTTCGTGATTTTTCTTGTCTTGCCGAAAAGCGGCTCTCCGAAAACTGCGCAGCACTCCACAGCGAGAAGTTTTGCTTTGGATTTTTGCGCAGACGACGAAGGCTTGCTGGCGCAAGCCGAGAAGGATAAGGAAAAATACAAACAAAAGAGCCGCTGTGGGGCTGCCGGTGTTCAACTCCCCTCGGCTTAAGCTCCGGGTCCTGGACGAACCCTTCTGCAAAGGTCAGATATCCTTCCGGGTCAAACTCCGGCATATTCTCTCCATCCAGCCAGGCCTGGGTTTTGTGGGCGTAGAGCAGAAGAACTGTCAAAGCATGGGGCAGGGGAAGGGGCGTGGTATTCAAAAAGTCCAGGATCCGGTCACGGCTTTGCAATAAAATATCCAAAGCCTCCGGATCCCAGGCTTCTTCTCCACCGGAGGTCTCCTGGCGGCAAAGCTTGTGAGGACCGCGGAAGATAAGCCTTGCGGCCTCCGGGCAGGAAAGCTCCAGACCGCGCTCGGTTACGGGACCGTATTCGTGAGTCAGCCGGGGAAACTCCCGGCAGGTCTTACAAAGGGCATCGTGACCCAATTCTGCCTGGATCCGGCAAAGACCGTCGGCCCTCCACATGGGACACCGGCGGTTTTCGATGGTCATGCGCCAGCTGCCGTCCTCCTGTCGCAGTACACGGCGCAAAGCATCACCCAGATCTCCGGAAAGGGCCAGGTAGGATGCGGCTGCAGTGCCGTCCACATCCACCTCCCATTCCTGACAGCAGCTGTCGGGGCAGGAACCGGCAAGGCAGGTGAATTCTTCAAAATAATCGGGATAGGTGAGTACCATAACAATCCATCCAATCCAAAAAATCCTGTCATCCTTCAACTCGCTGACGCTCGCTCAGGATGACAGGTGTTTTATCGTTTATTCCGTAACACGGATCGCGGCCAAAGTCTCAGCGGCCTCCTCCAGCTTGGGACGGTTCAGGGCGACAGCGGTCTTGTAGGCATCCATAGCCTCCACAAGCTGGGCGCAGGCGGCATCCATGGCTTTGGCATAGGCATCCGTTTGGGCGGTGACCTCTGCCAGCACGCCATTGGCCTTCTCGTATACCCCTTGGGCACGCGCATAAGCCTGACGCTCGGCGCGCTCGGCACGGCGATAGGCTTCCAGCTCCTCCTCAGTGGAGGAAATGGCAGGCGTTTGGCCAATGGCAGCGGGAGCAGGGGCTTCCTGCACCTCGGCAAGCTGAGCCTCTTTCTCGGCAAGCTGCGCTTCCAGCTCAGCCACCCGGGACTCCAAAGCTTCCACAGCCTCCTTGGGGGCTTCCTTGGCGGCCTTCAGCTGATCGGTGAGCTGCTGGACCTGCATACGGTTGCGGTTATTCAGGTATTCAATATACTGCACCACATCCTGACGGTTAAAGCCGTTCAGAGCGGAACGGAATTTCTTGGTTTCGGACATAAATAAGCCCTCCCGTGTATTTTTAGTGATTATATCACAGGTTTTTGCAAAATACAAGGGTCAGGATTCTATCAATCCGTACAGTCCCAGGGTAAAGCAGGCCAAAGCGGCATCCTTTTTTCGGTAGAAGGTGGTGCGTTCCAATCCCAGGCGGCGGCACAGGTCCGGTACATGTGGTACATCCTCCTCTGCGTACACAGCAAGCAGAAGCTCCCGGGAGGTGGGGTCCAGGACACTTAATGCCCCGTCCACGGTCTGCACCCACAAGGTAGCCTGCTGAAGCGCCAGTTCCAGCTCCTGCCGATGGACGATATTGTTCAGCATGGCGTCCTCCCGGTTTCGGGAGAAGCCCGAGGGAGTACTGACGATCTGAGGCGGCTGACGGTGCAGGGCCTGGTTGTCCAGCTCCAGCTGTTCAAGCTCCTTGGGGATGGATTCAAGGCACTGGCACATATGCTTATAGTGCTTTAGTTTACGGATGGCTTCGTTTTTCCAGTTCATAGAGTTTGCTCCTTTCCTGACACAGTACATGATAACATTGATGGATCCGCTCCCAGCGGCGAAGAAACCAGCGCTGCCAGGGAACGCAGCGTTTATTTTCGCAGCGATCGGGGTGGGGGACCCGGGTGCAGGACTGGCAAGGGCTTTGATTGGGTGTGTGCATGTTTCCTGGACTCCTTTCTACAACTACGGCAAAATCGGTGACCGGCACGGTAAATCTCCTGCCCACAGCCCGGACACCAGGCCCGGGGCGGTAGATCGCCCGGATCTGTCAGGGGAGGGATGGGAGTGAAGCGCACGGGCCATAAGGGGGGATCGCGGTACATGGTTACCTCCTTTTGTACTCGCTCAAGTACTTATGTGCCCTTATATTAGTACACGAACCAGTACTTGTCAAGAACAAAATACCGGCTTTGTGTACTTGCACAAGTACACAAAGCCGGTTTTGCACAGAATATACAAACCTTACAAATGCTTATGAACCAACAATAGCTGCTTCCGGGAGGAGACCCCCAGCTTGCTGTAAAGGTTTTTGTTGTGGAATTTCAGGGTGTTTTCCTTAATATTCAGGGTTTCCATGACCTGAACGGTGGGCATTCCTGCGACATAGCAGTCGAGAATAGCCCGTTCCTTGGGGGTAAGGGTGGGAAGTCCCGCCTGGAACAGCTCGATCTGTTCGGCGGTAACGGGGCAGACCTCCGGTAGAGGCTCCGGCGGTAGGGGAGAAACGGGTACGGCCTTGGGCTGATTGGTCATCATAAAGTACAGCCCCAAAAGGAAGCATTCGCTGATGATATAGGAAACGGAAAGGATCTCAAAATCGATGCGCACCAATTGCTCAATGAGCCAAACACCGATGTTGATGAAAACCGCGAGGATCAGAATGACAGCGTAGCCGGTATTTTCCAGGCGGCTGCGGGCAATACTGCAGGCGATGGTTGTGACCATGGCACAGAAGTAGCCCAAAAGATATACAAGATACAGAAAATGCAGAGGACCGTAGACTTTATTGAGAACGCAGACACCGTTGACCCGCTGGAAGGTCACCTCTTTATAATAAAGATCCAGGTAACCGGGGGAGGCGGCGATAAGGAAAACCAGGATGCTGATTCCCAACAGTGTCGCCTGAAGCCATTTTTTGCGGGGCAAACCGGAAACATCCCGGATGATCATGTACATGGCAAAGGGGAGAAATACAGAGCCGAAATAGGCAAGCCGGTTGGACATCAAGGCACCGCTGAGGGTTTGGGAAATGCTTAAAAGGAAATAACCAAGGTTTACCACTGCAACAGAAACGAACAGCAGGATATACCAGCGGTTTTTCTTTTTGACGATAAAAAAGAGGGAGACCAGAAGCAGAGCGGAAACGACTGCGGTGATGCCGTAAAGCCAGCTCAGATCCGCGGCCTTGGTGTCGGTGCTGCATCCGGTGAGGATCAGCGCGTAAAAGGCTGCCATCATGACCCAAAGGGTACGCCGCATGGTCTACACTCCTTTCGTAAGCTTACTGCCGAATCCCACCCCCTGTTTTTGGGGTAGCCCCACACTTTTTGACCCGTAAGTGTGGTGACAGAGGGGGGACTTTATAGTATACTTATCATACCATATCTCATCCTTTTCGTCAAGGAAAGGAAGCAGAAGGCGGTCATTGCCTTCTGCTGCACAGAAAAGAGATGGAATGATCTGATATTTTGGAGGTGCAAGTATGTCTATTTTTGATAAGTTTAAGAAGGCAGTCAGTGTTCCGGGGCAGGCTCCCGGAAGCGGTACCCGTCAGGTGACCTTTACCCTGATGGACCTGCCGGAAACCTTGGAGGCCATGCAGGCCATGCCCGAGGCGGCCCTGCAGACACCCTTCCAGACGGCAGTGCTGACCGTTTGCGCGCTTTGCGTTTACGGAGCGGATAAGGATCTGGGAATTGCCATGCTCAACTGGCTGAAGGGTCCCCGGCCTCTTTCCAACCTGGAGATCTCTTTCTTGGATGACCGGTTCCGTGACCAGGGACACCATATCCCCTTCTCCTATTTTGCCGGTGCGGTGCCCGATAACGACTATACCCCCACCCGTCCGCTGACTTTGACAGTGGAGGCAGGTCCCTATGCCGATGCCAACGCAGGCTATAAGAAGCTGCATATCCGCAGCGGCGGTGCCGACTCTCCCCGGGAGATCGTTTTGCGTCAAAAGGGCGACGGCCAGTGGCTGCTGTGGGACCAGTTCTTGATGGTGGGTATTCGGCAAACCAAGTCCTCTGACCCCTGGGCATGAGGAAACGGCCATGAAACGACTGCTTCTGCTGGGACTTTGCCTGGTCCTGGTTTTGGGATTTATGATCCTTCCGGGATCTGCGGCGATTTTCCAGCTATCCTATTATACAGAAAACGTCTATGCCGGCGGAATCATCGATATGTTCGCCTTTGTGGACAGAGGTGATCCGGACTCCTATACCTACCAGTGGCAGGTGGATCTAAGCATTGGCGACGGAAAAAGCTGGAGCGATCTGGAGGAGAATGCCCGGTATGTGGGTACCAAAACCAATCATTTGCAGATGATCACCATGCCCGGAAACTACGGGGACTGGGAGAACATTCCGTTTGCCTGTAAGGTGACCGATTCAGAAGGGACGACCTTCTATACGCCCAATATCTATGCCTATATCTACCCCACCAATGAACTGTTTCCGAATATGCGAAAATGGGGCAAGGGCCTGGAAGAGCCCTCCATTTTGGGAGTATCGGGCCAGAAAAGCAGTGACGGTGTCAACTATACTGCCAGTGCCCCCTCCGGTACCAATTTGCAGATCAATTGCTTTGCCGCCGCTGGAGAGAACCGCCCGGTTTTGGAGCATTCCGAGGTGGAGCTGATCCGGGAAATTCAGATTACGGAAAAGGGACAGACCATAAAGGTTGGCTCGAGTACGGGATATACCCCCTATACCGTGGGGACAAATGCGGTAAAAGTGGAATTGATTCTGCGCTGTACCATCAACGGGCAGGATCTCGGAGTCTTTGATTCCAAGACTGTGCAGATCCATACCACAAAGCCCACTGTATCCGCAACCGCCAAAACCAAGACGGATTGCTCCCTGCTTCGCTATACCTACAACGAATCCCAGAAGCTGGCCGCCATCCCCAAGGGGACCGCAGTGGAGATCGTGCAAAAAACGGGAAGCTACTACCAGGTGTTTTATAACAACATGGTCGGTTATGTGGGAACGGGACTTTTGGATGTTCCGGGCGCCTATGACCCGGTGATCAAAACTGTGGATGTGACCATTCCGGAGCCGGTGGCGGGAAAAGCCCCGTCCTTTGACTGCAAGGTACTGACCACTGGCTGCGGACTGTATTCTGTGGATCCGGTGACCTGGATAGATAAGGAAACCAAAGCCTATGTGGGTCCCGGTGACCGGTTCCTGGAGGGACACAGCTATACTTTGACCGTTTGGCTGGCGGCGGACAGCGGCTACCGATTCCAGGTGAATACTGCCGGTCAGCCGAACCTGAAAGGCTCCATCAACGGCGACAAACCGCCCTACATCCATAAAGCCTACGAGCAGGACCCCAGGGAGGTAATAGAGCTTACCTACGACTTTAACAACATCCGGGCCCAGGCCCACCAATGCGCGCCCCAAAAGGTCGCCAAGGTCCTGCCTACCTGTACCCAGCAGGGCCACGAGGCCTATTATCGCTGTGAATGCGGGGCGAGCTATTCCGATGGGGCAGGAACAAACCCCATCGACCCGGCAAACTGGGGCATCCTTGCGCCTACCGGTCATACGCCCGGCGCATGGACGGGGAACGGAACCCACCATTACCGGAAGTGTACCCATTGCCGGGAAGTGATCTCCGGTACCAACGCACCCCATTCCGGCGGCAGGGCCACCTGCCAGCAAAAGGCCCAATGTACGGTTTGCGGCCTTTCCTACGGAACGCCGGATACCGACCACCGCTGGGGACCCCAATATGACTATAAAGATAAAAACGGCCATGCCTGGGTTTGTGCCGACTGTAAGACCCATGACAGCCTGAAGCCCCATACCCCCGGCCCGGAGGCCACGGAAACCAACCCCCAGACCTGCAAAGACTGCGGCTATATTATAACCCCCGCAAAAAACCACACCCATAAGCTGACCCTGGTGGCGGCAAAAGAGGCCACCTGCCTTGCAAGGGGAAATCAGGCCTATTATACCTGCGACGGCTGCGGAACATGGTTTGCAGATGCCAGGGGGGAAACCCCCGTAGAGCCGGAAAGCGTGAGCCTGCCTGCCCTGGGACATTTCTCCGGGGATTGGCAATGGGACCAGACCGGTCACTGGCAGGATTGCAGGATCTGTCAGACCCCAATGCTCTCCAAAGAGCTTCACCTGGACGTAGACGGGGACGGCCTTTGTGAAACCTGTCTGCAGGATGTGACCCAGCTGATGACCCAGCCCACCCAGGCGGAAACGGAAGAGCCCCAAACCCCGGAAACCACCCAGCCCACTGTGATGCCCACCCGACCGGATGGGTCAACTCCGGTCAAAGAAAAGGAAGCGTTCCCCTGGCTGTGGGTGATCCTGGGAATTGAAATCGTATTTTTGCTCTGCATCGGTACCACAATACTGATCATGCGAAAGAAAAAGAAAGGATAACTCCCCTATGAAAAAGTGTATCGTTTGCTTGCTCAGCGCAGTATTACTGCTGAGCGTGTTGTCCGTGACTGCGCTGGCGGCAACCACCGTCGACGAGGTAGGAATCATAACCGCTTACCCGGTGGCGGGAGAAAACGTTGACTTTGTGTTCTCCGTATATGGCCAGGGATGCAGGGCTGACAGCTCTGTCAATTCCGGCGGCTTCCGCAACGGTATCCGCTGGAGAAATGTATTCACCGGAGCGACCCTGGGGGAGAATGACGTCTTCCAGGTCAATACGATGTATGAGGTATCCGTATATCTGGTGGCGGAGAGCGGCTATACCTTTGATGTCAACAGTACGCAGATTCTGGTCAACATGGATGAGACCACCTCCTACAGCTATGTGGATAATTCCCGAAACAAGGTTTTGGTGACCCTGATGATGGTAGCCGAGGCAGTGTATGTGAACCGGGTGGCTGTCAATGGCCTGGATGCACCCATTGCCGGAGAGATGCCCGACTACCTGATCACCCCGGAGTCGGAGGATACCTATCGGCTGAATCCTACCGTCAGTGCCACCCAGCAGGGCGGTGTGACCTGGTATGACTGCACCGCGCAAACCTACATCACTGTGGGGACCAAATTCCAGGCAGACCATGTATACTGGGCAGAGATCCACCTGGATGCCCGGGATGGCTATACCTTCCCCCTGGATGCGGTAGGCTATGTGGATGGCAGAATGTTCAGCTCCGCCGGTGCTGGCGAGTCCATTGCCCTTGTGGTGGACTTTTTGGACGGGGACGGAAAGGATCATACCCATGTTCCCTCCCAGTGGAAGATCAACCCGGTCTACCACTACAGAACCTGTACCGTCTGCGGTGAAATGCTGCCGGAGGAGGATCATATCTGGAGCCCCAAGTATCATACGGTAGATGCCAAGACCCATGCATACCAGTGTGCCCGGTGCAAGACCTATGATACCGCTTATCCCCATAACCCCGGCGCCCCTGCCACGGAAACGACCCCTCAGACCTGCAAGGACTGCGGCTATGTGCTGAAGGAGGCGCTGGGCATCAGCGAAACCACTGCCCCTACCGCCGAAGAAACCACTGCGCAAACCCAGGAAACCACGGAGGCTACCACCGAGGCTGCCACTGAGGCAACTACGGAAGCCACCCAGGGGGAGACCCAACCTCAGCCTACTCCCACCACCCAAGCCACTGAGCCTGCAGATACGAAGAATCAGGAGGCAGACTCCAACCTGATCCTGTGGATCCTGGTGATCCTGGGCGGCGTTCTGATCTGCGCCGGCGGCGTGCTCATCACCGTCAAGGCCATGAAAAAATAACCGATATCACCGATATCTTTGTAGGGAACGCTGCCCTCAGCGTTCCGAAAAGATTTTTGACCTCGATGGGCAAAAATCTTTCCTGTTGCACCCATTTACATCTACCAAACTGCCGCTTCGCAGTCGGAACGCCGAGGGCGGCGTTCCCTACAAAGCTCCGAAGTAACGGTTTCAAAACGATTCATGCATATAAAACCCGCCAACCCTCGTTTGGGTTGGCGGTTTTTATATGCCTCATTTTTTTGGTTGATAGCAGATCTCGCTGACCGAATATACGGTGATAAAAGCCTTGGGGTCTGTTTTGCGGACGAAATCCATCAAAAGCTTGAATTCCTGCTTGTCCACAATGGTGATGATCTCCCGACGGGGTTGATTATCATAGGCGCCGATGATCTCATTGAGACTGGCACCGCTGTGCAGCTCATGGAGGATGTAGTCCTTGATGACCTCCAAATGCTGGGAAATGATGCACACCCGGCGTTTGATATTCATGCCGAAAATGAAATGATCCACGATCATGCCCCCAAAATAGGTACCCAGGACACTGATCACAACGATCTTTTTGTCATATACCAGAGCAGAACTGAGGGCAACCAGGATACCTGCCAGCCCCATGGCCTTACCCATCTCCATGCCCAAGAACTTGTTCATCAGCTTAGCGACGATATCCAAACCGCCGGAGGAGGCGTTCCGGGAAAACAGCATGGCAAGACCGATGCCCACCACCAGGATGTAGCAGATCACGTCCAGCAGGGGATCCTGGGTGATGGACTGGAAATTGGGGAAGATCAGCTCCCAAATGCCCAAAAATACAGGCATCAGCAAAGCGCAGTACACCGTTTTGGCACCGAATTCCGGCCCCACCAGTAAAAAGCCGATGAGAAGCAATACGGCATTCAAAAGGAAGGTGACCACCGATACGGGCAGATCAATAAAGGAGCAGATCACCATGGCAAGGCCTGTACCGCTGCCCACAGTCACATGACTGGGCATCATAAAGAAAAACACAGCCACAGAGACGATCAGCGTACCCAGTGTGATGATCAAGAATTCTTTGCACTTAGATTTCATGGGGTTACCTCAGATACATGGTGATGAAAGCCAGCACCAGCAGGATCAGCCCTGCCAAACACACAGCAGCGGTAAGCTGGTGATGGGTGGCCGGAAGCTTTCTATGGGGGTTGCGGCGGTTATACAGCCAAATACTGCGCATACGCAGTGCCGAAAGCGCTATCAGCAGCACGCCCGGAATTGCCAGCAGCCAGGTGATGAACCTGGGGCCCTGATAGCCGGCGCCGCAGCCGCTGAGCAGAAACAGGCTCGGCAGCAGGATGAAAAAGCGTAATGATTGTTTCATAGGCAAAGATGATCCACATCCCAGTTACGGATGCAGGCGTGGGCTTCGATCATGGCGGCAATGGCCTCCCGTTGGCCCTGGGAAAGGGTGGAATAACGGTCGTTAAGGGTCTCCAGCATGGTGCGCATGGTGGTGGCGGTTTGGGCGCTTTCGATAACCGTTCCGTCAGAAAGGGTCAGCATCACCCTTGCGTACAACGGGGCTTCTCCGAAGTTTTCTATATCGTAATCCCGCAGGCGCAGGCTTACAGGCTCACCGGAAGCCAGGGCATCCCGGGTCTTGAACCGGGTGACACTGTGGCGGCCCTCCAATTGCAGGGCAAAGCCGAAGGCGGCATCGCCGTCCAGCTGGGCCATGACCATGTCATCGCCGTAGAACACGGCCTTGTAGCCGAAGCCCGTTACAGACGGGGCAAGGCTCACATGGGTAATGCCCAGGTAGAACCGGTGGAAGGTATAGCCATCTTCTGTTTCCACAGTCAGATAGCGCTTGGAAGAGCTGTCCTTAAAATGCCGCTGGGGAACGATGGGAGTGCCGTTTTCGTCCACACAGGAAAAGCTTCCCATGGTTTCGCAGGAATATGCATCGGTGGCAGAATCCATGCCGTAAACCGCAAAGCCGTTGGTCTTTATGGTGCCGGTGGCCCGGAAGCCACCCAGATCCAAATACAGATCTCCCGTCAGCACATAGCCGTCATACCGGGTATCCTCCGTCAGCCGGATGCGGACGGCGTTTTCCGCACCGCAAAGGGAGCAGATACCGGACTGGAAATCGTGATAGGAAAGACTTGCTGAGGTCAAAGGCGCGTTGTTGTCACCGATGGACAGGGCCTTCCACTGGTCTTCCGTGCCGCAGAAGACTACCTGAGTCAGCTTGGTACAGTTTTGGAAAGCACCGCTGATCACGCCGACGACTTTGGTGCCGCCAATAGACTGCGGGATGTGGGCTGCGGTAACGGTCTCATCGGCACCGATGATCATGCCGATCTCCTTCATGAAGTACAGATCACCGCCGGGGACCGGGTAAAGGGTCCGGCTCCAACGGGCGTACAGGGTCAGGTTTTCGGTAACGGGGGTGGCACCGGTGAACACAGAGCCGCCGGTGGGAGCGGTGTACCAGCCCAGGAAGCCGTAACCGGCTCTCACGGGACTGGGCAGGGGGGTGATGGTGGCGTTTTCCGGTACACTGACCTGGGTCAGCTCGCAGGAGCCGCCATTGGGGTTGAACAAAACCGTATAGAACAGAGATTCCCCGTTATTGCTTCCCGTGTAGAAACAGCTTACATGGAAGGTCTCGGGCTCTGTGCGGTAGATATCCATGCCCTTGAGCTCAATGGTATGCTTACCGGTGGAAAGCTTGCCGAAGGTCAAAGCATGGTTGATCTGGGTGCCGCTCAAAGCCAGGGAGGTGGTGGTGCGATTGGAGGCTGTCCAGGAGGCGTATTCCTTGCCGTCCAGGTAAGCCACGATCTTTTGCAGAGGATACTTGGAGGTCACCGTACCCTTCAAAGGATAAGAGGCCTTGGGAATGGTAATGCCGTGGGCAGGGGCAAAATCCGTACAGACGATCTGCTGGATCTCATAGCCCTGGAAAACAAGGCTGTCGCCGGGGGCGTAGCCGGTCTGTCCGTCCAGGCGCACCTGATACCAGGTTTCCCCAAAGGCATTGGTAAGGCTTGCCAAAACCTCTGCCTCCTGACCGTAGCCGACGGTACCGGCCAGTTCCTTTTCAGAAGCTGCATAGGGAACATCCGCTTTCAAGGTCAAACCCTGGGTGGCGGTCACGGAGTAAATGCCGAAAGCACCGGTGTCCAGAGTTGCTTCCCAGTCAAATGCAAATTCACAATCGGGGCAGACACCGAAGCCGTCCATATTGGGGTGCTGACAGACAGTGGGAGGCTCTGTGGGATCTACCACGGGGTCGTCTGTGGGCAGATCGCTGTCTTTTACCGTGTAAAATTCGCTGACATGGAAGGTTTCCGGCTCTGTGCGGTGAATATCCGTGCCCTTGAGCTCGATGGTGTGCTTACCGTAGTCAAGACCGCCGAAGGTCAGGGCGTAATTGATATTGGTAGAGGCCAGAGATACAGAGGTAGTCGTTTTGTTGGAGGCTGTCCAGGAGGCATACTGCTTTCCGTCCAGATAGGCGGTGATCACCGTCAGAGGATAGCTGGAGACCACAGTTCCCTTCAAAGGATAGGATGCCTTGGGGATGGAGAGCCCGTTGGCAGGGGAGAAGTCCTCACAGCGGATCTGCTGGGGGTTGTAGCGCAGGAAGGTAAGACTGTCCGCGGGGGCATAGCCGGTTTGGTCCTGGTATGCCACATGGTACCAAGTCTCACCGAAGGCGTTGGTAAGGCTTCCCAAAACCTCCACTTCCGTTTCGGGGGTCAGCATTGTGGGAACAAGGTTTTCCGAGGCGGAATAGGGAACATCGGCCTTCAGGGAAAGCCCTTCTGCCGGAGCAACGGTATAAACACCGGCGCAGAGGGTGTTCCGGGTCACCGCCCAGTCGAAGATAAAGCCGCATTCCGGATTGGGACAAACGCCGAAACCATCCATATCCGGGTGCTTGCAGCGATACTTGTCGTACAGTGCGATCACATCGTCGGCATACTCATAACAGCAGGTGGACCAGGAGCTGGCGTGATTGGCACTGAAGCCCTCAGGGAGGATCAGAAACTGATCCATGAGGGGGTCTACGCAGGTGGCAGTTTCGGAGGTGACCTCCGAGCCCTGGTAAATACGGAAGTCCAAATGATAGCCGAAGGAACGGCCGGTGGAGCCGACCTTGCCCACCAGGTCGCCCTTGGACACCTTAGCCCCGTTGGTGACGGCGATAGAGGCCATGTGACCGTACCGGGAGACGAAGGTGGTGCCCAGGTATTCATGGACTATGTAAGCGTATTTGCCAAGGTTTTTGCAGCCACCGCAGGGGCAGTAGGTGGACTTTCCGTAATCCTCGGTGCAGGTGTTGTTCACCATGATCACCGTTCCGTCCCAGGGGGCGATAATATCTGCGTAATGCTCACCGGTAATATCCAGGGCATAGTGTCCGTAGCCGTGACCGATGAGATCCATATAGCAGGAGCTAAGGGTGTTGGAGGAGGGCACAGGCCAGAGCCAATCCCGGTTGCCGGTGTAGTCGCCGATGGCGGCCTGCGCAACGGGGAGCATACCCAGGACCGTAACCAAAACCAACACGAATGCAAAGAATCGTTTTAGCTGTTTCAATGTACATTACTCCAATCTGAGAACCGATTTTTTACGTACAATTCTGTATTATACCCTAAAACTCACCCAAAATCAAGTATTTGGCATTTTCGTATCAATTTGCGAAAAGAAAAAAACACCCATCCGGCATTTCCAGCATTACAATTGCCTGTGGGGATTTTGTGTCCCACAAAAAACGTTAGAAATGGAAAAACCCCTATGACTGGCATCCTTTTTCCCAAAAAGTCAAAAAAAGCTTGAAATATATGGGAAAAAGTAGTATTCTTTATATGTTAAGGAAAAATATTCAGGAGGTATATTTTATGGTTATGAAAGCTGCGCTGGATGCGGCAAAGGCTGCTTACGATATCGAAGCGGCCTGTATCACAGAAATGAAAGCCTATTTTGACGACGAGCAGTTTGCCAAGGCTGTGGAGCTGTTGGCGAAGGCTCCCCGGATCGGTGCTGCCGGTTCCGGTCACTCCGGCATTATCTGCCAGCATTTTGCCCATCTGATGTGCTGTATCGAGCGGCCTGCCCGGTTTATCAGCCCCGCTGAGGCTGTTCACGGCGCTACCGGTTTTATCCAGGAGGGCGATGTGATGGTGTTTGCCTCCCGTGGCGGCAAGACCAAGGAGCTGCTTCCCATTGTGGATATCTGCAAGGCCAAGGGCGTGAAGATCATCACCGTCACCGAGAATCTGGAATCCCCCCTGGCAACCGCCGCTGACGTGGTGATCAAGCAGCATGTCAACCGGGAGACCGACAAGTGGAATGCCCAGGGTACTACCTCCACCACCGCGCTTTGCATGATCTTCCATGCTCTGCAGGCGGCTCTCATTGAGTACACCGGCTACCAGGCTGAGCAGTTTGCCCTGATCCACCCCGGTGGAGCCGTTGGCGAGCGTTTGAACAACAAAGCCCTCTGAGCCTGTAGGGACCGATGCCCACATCGGTCCTTCGGAAATCCATATACCGGACAGGGCCGATGTGGGCATCGGCCTCTACAAAATGACTTTTATTTAAGGAGTTACAATATGAAGAAGAATGTTATCGGATTTGTATGCTTTGGTGAGGTCAACACCCCCATTGAGCGTCTGCAGATGAAGCATGACGAGGCCCTGGCTGCTCTGCAGGCCAAGGTGGAAGGCGTTGTGGATGGCGGACTGGTCATCGACGATCCTGCTTATGAGACCGCAGATGCCGCCTATGCCAAGCTGGCAGGCCTGGACCTGAGCTGTTTGGTGGTCTGCGTTGGCGGTTGGGTCCCCACCCATGCTGTGATCCGTGTGACCGATCATTTCCGCCATGTGCCCATGGTTTTGTGGGGTCTGTGCGGCTGGAAGGAAAACGGCCGGATCATCACCACTGCTGAGCAGGCCGGTACCACCGCTCTGCGCCCTGCCTTTGAGGCCCTGGGCTATACCTTTAAGTACGTATATAACATCATCGGCAAGGAGTGGCCCATGGAGAAGATCACCTCCTTCATTGCCGCCGCCTGCGCCCGTCACAACCTGCGCTCTGCAAGAGTGGGTACCATGGGCTACCGGGATATGCTTCTGTACGGCACCCAGTTTGAAGGCAACTCCATGCGTGGCCAGCTGGGCGTAGAGGTAGAGCCCTACGAGATGCTGGAGATGGTCCGTGCCATCGATACCCTGGAGGCTGAGAAGATCGCTGAGGGTGTGAAGTTTGTCAAGGAAAACTGGGTATTCAAGAAGGAATGCGACGATTCCGTGATCGAGCAGGGTGTCAAGTATGCCCTGGCCATCCTCAAGAAGATCCAGGAGCGCGGCTGGGAGGCCATCACCCTGCTGGATGTGGACGGCATGAAGAAGCTGGAGGGCTTCCCCCCTGCAATGGTCTTCATGCTCCTGGAGCATTACTGCAATATCCTCACTGTGCCTGAAAACGATGTGATGGGTGCTGTGACCCAGCTGATCATGCACTACATCTCCGGTCAGACCGTTCCCTACCTGGAGTACTACGAGTTCTTTGAAAACTCCATGCTCATCGGCGTGCCGGACTTTGTGCCCAAGGCCGCTACCGAGGGCGATGTGACCGTTCTGCCCGCCGCTTTCGGTCTGCTGAACGCCAGCCTGCTGAACGTTTCCAAGGTCAAGACCGGCTATGTGACCTGCGCAAGACTTGCCTATGTCAACGGCTGGTACAAGATGCACGTCTACACCGGTGAGGCCAAGAATCCTCCCGCATGGAACGAGTACGGCTGGGACGATCCCGCTCCCCAGCTGCCCAGCCTGGAGGTCTTCCCCGACTCCTGCACCGTGGAAGAGTTTGCCCAGAATGTCTGCAGTCAGCATGTGATCGTTGCCTACGGCGACTACACCGAGGCCCTCATCGACTTCTGCAACATGATGGACATTGAAATCGTATTTTAAGGGGTAACGGTTATGGCAATTCTTTCTCCCTCTATTTTGTCTGCGGACTATATGCACTTCCACGAGGATATGGACCGCACCAAGGCAGACGGTGCCAAATGGCTCCATGTGGATATTATGGACGGCCATTTTGTCCCCAATCTGTCCTTTGGCTACTCCTGGGTCAAGTCCATGCGTAAGATCACGGACCTGGTTTTGGATGTCCACCTGATGATCGACACCCCCATCAAGTATGCAGAGGAGTTCTGCAAGGCCGGTGCCGACTATCTGACCATCCATGTGGAGGCCGATACCCCTGAGAATATCCAAAAGACCCTGGAGCTGATCCGCTCCCTGGGTGTCAAGCCCGGTATCGTGGTCAAGCCCAATACCCCTGCCCAGGCCATTGCCCAGTATCTGCCCATGGTGGACCTGGTGCTGGTGATGACCGTGGAGCCCGGCTTTGGCGGTCAGAAGTTCATGGCCCACATGATGCCCAAGCTGAAGGAGCTTCGCACCATGCTCGATGAGGTGAATCCTGCCTGCCACCTGGAGGTGGACGGCGGTGTGGACCTGACCACTGCGGAGGTCTGTAAGGCCAACGGTGCTGACGTTTTGGTTGCCGGCTCTGCCTTCTACGGCGCTGCCGACCGCCCTGCATTCGTCAAGACCATCGAAGCATAAAATATTCAATCAGAATTTTGCTGTCATTCCGCTTTCCCGGAATGACAGCATTTTTATTAATAGGGCAGTCTGTATATGTGTCTTTACATTTGACATTTCCTTGTGTACAATAGAAACACTTTTGTACAGAAGGTGAATACATTGAAGAAAAAAGCGTTCTATCAGACCTTTTTGGATACCCTGCCGGTGCTGACAGGTTATGTATTTTTGGGTATTGGCTTCGGACTCCTCATGTTCCGGGCAGGGTATAACGCCTGGTGGTCTGTTGCCATGGGCGTGTTCGTGTACGCAGGTTCTGCCCAGTATATGGCGGTGGATCTGCTCTCAGGGGGCGTTTCGGCAGTTTCCATGGGCATTTCCATTTTCCTGGTCAATGCCCGGCATATTTTTTATGGACTGAGCATGATCGGTGCCTACAAGGGAACAGGGAAGAAAAAGCCCTACCTGATCTTTTCCCTCACCGATGAGACCTATTCCCTGGTGACCCAAAACGAGCCCCCGGAAGGGATGAAAAAAAGCACTTACTGTCTTGCAGTAAGTGCCCTTGACCATCTGTATTGGGTGATTGGCTGTGCCCTGGGGGGCCTGGCAGGTGCTGTGCTGCCGGTGGACCTGAAGGGCGTCGAATTTGTGCTGACGGCGCTGTTTGTCACCATTTTTGTAGAGCAGTGGCTCAGTCAAAAGAACCACGGACCGGCGCTCATTGGCGTGGGTGTGACGTTGGTGAGCCTTCTTTGTGTGGGAAGCCGGTATTTTTTGATCCCTGCCCTGGTGATCATTACCCTGACTTTGGCGCTTTGGGAGAAGACCGGAAGGAGGGATCGCCATGAAGCATGATATGCTCCTGGTTGCTGTGGCGGCCCTGGTGACAGCCCTTACCCGGTTTTTGCCCTTTTTGGTCTTCGGAGAAAAGCGGAAAACACCGGAATTTATTCTTCGGTTGGGAAAGATCCTGCCCTGTGCCTTTATGGGGATGCTGGTGGTGTACTGCCTGAAGGATATCCAGGTGATCGGCTATCCCTATGGGATCCCGGAGCTTTTGGGCTGCGGCGCGGTGACCCTTCTGCACATCTGGAAGCGCAACAGCCTGCTGAGCATCGGCGGCGGCACGGTGGTGTATATGCTGCTCATACAGCTGGTTTTCTAATTACGAGTTACGAGTTACAAGTTACCGATAACTGGTAACTTGTAACTCGTAATTCTTTACTATTTCATTCCCACATTGGTGTACGTTTATGCCAGCTCCTCTGCCAGGGCTTCGATCTGTGCCCGGCTGGTGTCGGAGAGGGCGGAAAGCACAGTGACCTTATTCTGTGCAAAGGTGATATGCTTGCTCTTTTCCAATGCCGCGGCCATGACCTTGGCGGCCATGGGAGCCCAGGAGCCGTTTTCCACAAAGGCAACGGTGCGGTTCTGATAATTGCGCTCGGTCAGGGCATGGAGGAAGGTGCTCATATAGGGGAATACATCACCGTTATAGGTGGTGCTGGCCAGCACCAGCTTGCTGTAGCGGAAGGCATCCTCCACATTCTCTGCCATATCGCTTCTTGCCAGGTCCGTCAGGACCACTTTTTTTGCGCCCTTGGCCTCCAGGCGCTCAGCCAGCAGCTCCGCCGCTGCCTTGGTGTTGCCGTAAACAGAGGCATAGGCGATGAGAATGCCTTCCTCCTCGGGGCGGTAGGCAGACCAGGTGTCGTAAAGACCGATGTAGTAGCCCAGGTTTTCCGTAAGTACAGGCCCGTGAAGGGGGCAGATGACGGCAATATCCAGCCCGGCGGCCTTCTTCAGAAGGGCCTGGACCTGAGCGCCGTACTTGCCCACGATGCCGATGAAGTAGCGGCGGGCCTCGCAGGCCCAGTCTTCTTCGGCATCCAGCGCGCCGAACTTGCCGAAGCCGTCAGCGGAGAACAGGACCTTGTCATAAGCATCGTAGGAAACGATGACCTCAGGCCAGTGGACCATGGGGGCGGTCACAAAGGTCAGGGTGTGCTTGCCCAAAGGAAGGGTGTCGCCCTCGCCCACCACCAGGCGGCGCTCTGCAAAATCCTCACCGAAGAAATTCTGCATCATCCCAAAGGCCTTGGCAGAGGAGACCACCGTTGCCTTGGGATAGGCCTTCAAAAAGTTTGCGATATTGGCAGAGTGATCCGGCTCCATATGGTGAACTACCAGATAATCCGGCTCCTTGCCCTCCAAAACCGCGGCGATATTGGCAAGCCACTGCTCGGTAAAATGAATATCCACCGTGTCCATAATGGCGATCTTCTCGTCCAAAATGGCGTAGGAGTTATAGGACATTCCGTTGGGAACGATATACTGGCCTTCAAACAGATCCACTTCGTGGTCATTGACGCCAATGTAGCGAATATCATTGGTAATAAACATATTGATCTCTCCTAAATTATTTTTTTCCTATGTGACTTTATCACAGAAATGGGGAAAAGTATAGAGTACAATATGCACAAAGATAAAAAACCTAAGGAGGTAACCGGAATGAAACTGAAAAATAAGGTAGCCATTATTACCGGCGGCAGCCGAGGGATCGGCAGAGCCACCGCGGAGGCGTTTTTGGAAGAAGGCGCAACGGTGATCCTCACCGCAAGCAGTAAAGAATCCGCACAGAAGGCAGTCAGCCAGCTGCAGGCCCAGTACCCGGAGGGGAAGATCCAGGGCATCAGCCCGGACCTGACCGATCTGGAAAGTGTACAAAAAGCCTTTGCGGAAATCGCGGCAGAATATGGCGGGATCCATATTCTTGTGAATAATGCCGGCGTATCCGAAAGGACCCCCTTTACCGGCTATACGGAGCAGACCTTTGACAAGGTCATGGACCTGAACGTCAAGGGCGTGTTCAACGCCACCCGGGCAGTGATCGACCATATGGGACCGGGCGGTGTGATCCTGAACACCTCCTCCATGGTCAGCTTCCATGGGCAGACCGCAGGCTTTGCCTACCCCGCTTCCAAATTTGCCGTCAACGGCATCACCGTATCCCTGGCAAGAGAGTTGGGCCCCAAGGGCATCCGGGTCAATGCGGTAGCCCCCGGGATCATCGAAACGGACATGATGAAGGCCGTTCCCAAAGAGATCATCGAGCCCATGATCGCACAGATCCCTCTGCGGCGGTTGGGTCAGCCACGGGATATCGCCAACGCATTCGTGTTCCTGGCATCTGAAGAAGCATCCTATATTACGGGCGTGGTACTCCGCGTAGACGGCATGGCCCGATCCTGAAAAGAAATAACAAGGAGGAAAACACTATGAAGGTATTGCATATCAACAATCAGAATTTTCAAAACGAAGTAATGGAAAGCGCACAGCCGGTGCTTCTGGACTTCTTTGCTCCCTGGTGCGGCCCCTGCCGGATGGTCAGCCCGGTGCTGGATCAGCTGGCTGAGGAGCGGCCGGACATCAAGGTCTGCAAGGTCAATGTGGACGAGGAGCCCGCCCTGGCCGCCCAGTTTGGGGTCATCAGCATCCCCAGCCTTTTCGTCATCGAAAACGGCGAGATCAAAAACAAAGCCCAGGGCGCCCAAACCAAGGCAAAGCTCCTGGCAATGCTCTGAGTTAGCTTCTATTTCAAGTGAATATGAAAATACTCCCCGTAAAAAGTACGGTTTTCTGTACTTTTTACGGGGAGTTTCTTGCGTTTTAGGGATCCGTTCACATAAGCATCCTGTACTATATTAACGTTTTGACCATTTTACAGATGTTACGTCATGATGCTACTGGATCTTGTTATTTTGCGGCCTGGAATTGCTTCATAACGGCAGTAACAAATTCTTCTGCGTTATGTGCATAATGGAACTTCAAAGCACCGGATGCGGTTTTGATTATCACTGTTTTACCATTTCGAATGGCATCGGAAAGTGTTGCCTTTACGCATGCATGGTCAAAATTTGCAATGGGGATGAGAATTTTCTGGGAGTAGAAGATAGCCCTCTTTGTTCCAAGAATTTGGGTTTCGGTAAGCACCAAGGAGCAACGTTGGGAAAGAAATTTGTGTACAATAATGGAAACAATAGGAAATCCAATACCAAAAAGAATCATACCCAGTGCGACATATAAAGAAGAGCCCTCAAAACAAAAAACAATATCACCACAGACCCATGTGTGTTCATAGCCCCAGTCCCAATTATCCTCTATGCTTAACACCTCTGTGCAATTCCATGCAAAAAAGATGGTGATTACTAAAAGAATAATCGACACAGCCCAAAATGTTTTTGTGCGATTGTAGCAAATGTCTAGTTTACACAGTGTTTTTTCTTCCATTGCTGATACCTTCTTTCTATAGAATACTGTAGTTGGAGGTGATGATATTGCTTATCCGTCACACAGAGTTGAGTTTTTATCACGGAACGGGCGGGAATCCTGCTCAGTTATTTAGAAGTCTTCTATCGTACATCCTTGGATGTACTACTACTGTATTTACTTGCATATAGGTCTCCTTGCTTATCAAACAATTGCTTGCCGGAAAGTTTCAGCGTAGTAATAAAAGAACCAAACATACCATCAGGTTCTTCTATGACCAAGTATCCATCTTTAATTTTCCAATCGAAATAATCATGGTGTCCGGAATGACCATAACTGGTGCTATAATAATCACCCGTTCCATCTTCGTAGATATAAATATAATAATTCTTTGCTTCTTCCAGCTGCCAAATACCAACATAGGCATCTTTTTCGTCACTACAGGCAGAAAAAGAAACACACATGCCTACAACCATGACCAATGCCAACATAATCGAAATACATTTTTTCATTATATGCCTCCAAGCTTTATAATCTTAAAAATTGTTTCTTTGTCGCGAATTATTTTCTATGCGATAATGCCTTTTCGTCGTTAGATAAGGCGCTACTTGTACCTATTTTGTTATTACAAGCACACAGAGACGGCAGATCGGGCAGCTGAACATCAGCGAATTGGCAAGAGTCTGTGACATCTGCCGCACCACCGCCTACAAATACTAGAGCCTTTCTGAAACGTGAATAGAACGGATATCCACGCCCCTTGGTTCTTGGACTGCCTCCTTAGTTAGGGATAAAAGTACCAGATACTTCAGTAAAGGTGTACGTAATGTTTTGCGGGCGAGGGTCTGCAATACCATACCAACCGAATATATCGTGAATTTCAGAGTATTTACCATCAGATGGCAATCTGAAAGAATACTGAAGGATTCCTTCTTCATCTTCCACGCGTCCTGTGTCTGTACCAAGGACATACCAATCGGGTTCTAAAGTGATCCGAATGGTAGCAGTTACATTATCGAAAGAACCATTTCGAGCAGAATAGGTACTGCAGGTAATACGATGGTTCGCCAAGATACCCAACGAATCTAACCCCGCATATTCAAAGTCAAAGTTAACGACAAGGTAATCACTGATGTTTTCTGCAGTTAACTCAACAGGAGCAATTTTTTGGTATATTGCTTCTGCTTCAGTGAGTTTATCTAGATTGGAAACATTTGATTTGTCCTCCTTGCCAAGTGCATCGTATGCTATGCGTGCAGCTGAAATGGCATCACCGCTATCAATGGTAACGGTGCCGATGTTTTTAATTAATGTTTCAACATTTTGTACTGCGGGATTTTTTCCGCAAGCACACAAGGACAGGGACATGGCAATTGCTAAGATCAAGGATAATGCTTTTTTCATAGTCTATCACCTTTCTATTTTTGTTAGGATGTCGACAGTATAACACAAAACATCAAGCAATGCAATATGTAAAACATACAATATTAGTTGATTTTATTTTCGTATACTATCAACGATACTATATGTAGAGGTGATAGTATTGCATACTAGAATTAGAAAAGCCCGTGAAGGTATGGGCTATACTAGAGAAAAATTTGCGGAAAAGCTGGATGTGAGTGTTTCTTATTTAGCGGAGTTGGAACGGGGAAGAACAGGCATTTCTGTGAAAATGCTTATCAAAGTATGTAATGTTTTGGGCTTGTCTGCGGACTATGTTCTTTTTGGAACAGAACGGGATGCAGATGCTATGCGAGCCGATAACATTCGCCGTATTGATGATAAGTATATCCCTCTTTTGGATAGTGTAATTACGGAACTACTATCTCTTACTGATTTAGCGGAATGATCTTTTGGGCGGAGAAATCCGCCCTTTTCTCTTTCCTTTTGGTATGCTATAATGCAAACGGGACGTCGAGGGCGCCGTCCCCTACAAAGCGCAAAGGATGGGGACGGGGCGTCGAGGCGCCGCCCCCTACAAAGACCGCAAGGGATGTGATTCTATGGAATTACCACAAAGAAAACCAAACCGGTTATCTGATTATGATTACAGTGAAAATGGTGCCTATTTCATAACCATCTGCACCCAGGACAGAAAACCGATTTTAGGACACATCGTAGGGGGCGGCGCCCTCGACGCCCCGATCGTTGCCTTGACAAAGACTGGGGAAATCACTCGTAAATACATTTTAAGCAGTAATCGAATCCCAGGAATCTTAGTGGACAAATTTGTAATTATGCCCGACCATATCCATTTAATTCTGCTGGTCGACGAAACTGCGGCAAAAGGGACGTCGAGGGCGCCGTCCCCTACAAACGCGGTGATTCCGCACTTTGTTTCCACGTTTAAGCGGTTTTGTCATCGGGAAATAGGGGAGAATATCTTCCAACGCTCTTATTACGACCATGTGATCCGCAATCAGCAGGATTATGACGAAATATGGCAATATATCGAAAACAATCCTCGTAAATGGTTCTTGCAAAAACATAACCTTTTGTAGGGGGCGGTGCCTCGACGCCCCAAAGGTTGCGCTAACAAATATGGAACATAAAAAAGGCCGCATCCTTTCACAAAATGATGTGAAAAAGGATGCGGTCTGTATTTTATTCGGTCAGGCTTTGCAAAGCTTTGGGGTCGGTGATCTGGATGGTGCCTCTTGTGAGGGTCACCATGCCCTCGCCCTGGAAATAGCGGAGCATCCGGGTGACCACCTCCCGGGCGGTACCCATGTGGTTTGCGATCTTCTCGTGGGTCAGCTTCAGGGTATCGCTGCCCTCCAATTGGGACTCCTCCAAAAGGAAGCCAGCCAGCCGCTTATCAAAGCTTTTCCACATGATCTGCTCCATCAGCCACATGACCTCGGAAAACCGGCTGGTGATCAGGCTGTTAATGTAGCTTGCCACCGGTGCGGATTCGTCCATAAAGTTCTTAAAGAGGCAGGAGGGGATCACCCAAAGGTCGCAATACTTTTCTGCCTCGATGACCACCTCGAACTGGACATTGGGCATAACGCAGGAGGCAGAGAACAGACAAATATCCATTTCAAACAGCCGGTACAAGGTCACCTCCCGACCCTCCTGGGACAGGGTATAGACCCGTAACTGTCCGGAGCGAATGAGAAGCAGACCCAAGCAGTCCATACTGCCGTTGTGCAGGACAGTCCCTGCCTTGGCCTTCAGCGGATGGCTCACATCCAGGATCCTGGCCTGCTGGCTGGGGGTAAGCTTGTCCCAAATGGGGAAGTATTTGGCAAAATCCATGGCGACTCCTTTCAAAATGCATGCCGGAGCAGGCGGCAAAGATCTTCCCGGACCTGGGGATCCTCCAGCTTAGCCAAAGCGGATTGCAAGGCCTCCGGCTGGAACCGGCAGCCGGTGAGGGCGGCCTCCACCTGGGAAGGCAGGGTCCAGTCCATGGCATCGGTGTAGAGCCGGACTTGGGTCACAGTTCCTGCGGTCACATTCATTTCCAGGCAAACGGTCCCCCAAAAGAAGTATTTCTCACAGGAAACACTGCATGGTAGCTTCTGCCCGAACAGATGCTCCCATTGAGAAAACTCCCGGGCTTTTTCTTTGATTTGGACAAGATCCTCCTGGGAGAGGGAAATAGGGGTGGCGGAAAGGCCGTATACCGCCTCAAAGGCCTTTGCCATGTGGGTTTTCATGGCATCGCAGGTGAGCCCCGGTACAAACTCGGAAAGATTGCACACCCGGGAGCGCACAGAGCTGACCCCTTTTGCCGCGAGCTTTGCCTTGGGAGGACTCAGATATCGGGAAAGCTTTTCCGTGTCCGCATGGACGAGGATCGTTCCGTGGTGATAGGCGCGGCCCTGGGCATGATAAAAGGCGTTGCCGGAAAATTTTCTGCCCTGGGCCAAAAGATCGTTGCGCCCGGAGCGCTCCACGGGGATGCCTGCCAGAGCGCAGGCCTGGGCGATCACTGCAAATTGCCGGTCCAGGTCGTAATCCTCCTGATGGCACAAAAAGGTAAAGTTGAGATTTCCCATATCGTGATAGACCGCACCGCCCCCGGACAGCCGACGGGCAAGCTTGCCGCCCTCGGACTCCAAAAGGCTGACCCGGCATTCTGCCCAGGCGTTTTGGTTTTTGCCGATGACCACCGTGTTGCGGTTTTGCCATAAATACAGGGTACAGCAGTTGGCAGGGGTGGTGGTAAGAAGCTGATACTCTATGGCTAAGTTTTCGTAGGGATCCAGGCCGGTTCCTACATATAACTGAAGTTTTTCGATCATATTGTATGCGCCTCAGATCAAAGTATGGTATGAATAATTGCCAATTTGGCAGGAATGTGCTAAACTTCTGCATTATGATTATACGGTCAGTTTCTAAGATTGTCAAATAAAAGATTGACAAAATGTGATATAAAGTGTTATATTGATGTTATAAAATCATAATTATAACATGGGGTGTTATTATGTACAGTATTCGCCAGGAGCAGATGAAGGAATTTATCGAGCGCAACCATGTGGTCACCATCAAGCAGCTGCAGCTTTTATTCCCAGAAGTATCCCTAATGACCATTCACCGGGACCTGGACGCGTTGGAGCGCAATGGCAGTGTGGTCAAATTCCGTGGCGGTGCCAAATCCGTGCGCCACGCGGGAGATCTGGAATTCAATGTGCGGATGCACGCCAACAATCCGGGAAAAAATGCCATTGCCCAAAAGGCATTGAGCCTGATCCAGCCCCATACCTCCCTGTTTTTGGATGCCAGTACCACGAATCTTGCTTTGGCGCGGGTACTGCCGGATATCAATTTGAATATTTTTACCACCGGTCCGAGCATCGCTTTGGAGCTGTGCCGCCTCCACAACCCGGTGGTGACCGTGTGCTGCGGCACGATCAACCGGAAAAACCTGGCGGTGTCCGGTCAGAATACCCTTCAAATGCTGGAAAAGGTGAATATCGATATGGCCTTTGTGGGCGTTTCCGGCAGCAGTGTGGAGGCCGGCTTTACCTGCGGAACGGAAAGCGATATGCTGGTCAAACAGATGGTCATCCACAAGGCCCGGACCAGCGTGATCATGTGCGGCAGAGATAAGCTCAGCTGTCTGATGCCCTATACCTTTGCGACTTTCTCCGATGTGGAGTATCTGATCAGTGACGAACAGCTGCCTCTGGAATATGCGGAGGCTGCCCAAAGGGCCGGTGTGACGGTTTTGTGATAAGGAGAATGGCTGTGAACGCTTCCTTTTGGCATGGGTACGACCCCCAATGCAAAGAATATGAACGGGAATTGCCCACGGTATTTCCCTGGCAGCAGCCGGTAAAAGAGGATCAGCCACGGTATGTCAAGGGTGGGGATGGGTACTGGTATGCCCCGGAGCAGAAGGATACGGGAAAGGCCCTTTTGCGCCTGGTGGGAGATCTGATGTGTGAGCCGGCCATGTGCCGCCGCAACCGCTATGGGGACAGCTACTTTTTCCACCCCTGCTTTCAATATGTCAGAGGCTTGCTGAAGGACACAGACCTGACTCTGGGCAATCTGGAAACGACCGTGACCGACCTGACCCCCTATGCGGGTCAGTACCATGTGATCCCCAAGGAACCCACGGCGACCAAATTTCAGTACCATTGCAACGGCCCGGAGAGCTATTTGGAGGCCCTTCGATATGCGGGCTTTGATGTGCTGGTCAACGGCAATAACCACAATTGCGATTCCGGTATCATGGGGCTGTGGCAGACCCTGGACCGGCTGGATGCCCACGACTTTTTACATACGGGCACTTTTCGCCCCAGCGATGACCGTGTGCTTCTCATTCGGGTCAACGGGATCCGGTTGGCGGTGCTCTCCTACGGAAGCCGCTATAACGACCTGGATCGGATGTGGACCCAAAAGGGTGTGGACACCTGGCTGAATTACTTTAATAAGGAAAAGGTCATCCGGGATGTGGAATATGCCCGAAGCAAGGGTGCGGAGTATGTGATCGCCTATATCCACTGGGGCAAGGACTACGATATGGAGCCCAACGAAAAGCAGCTGGCGATTTTGCCGGAGCTTGCGGATACGGGAGTGGATTATATCGTAGGCAGCCATACCCACTGTCTGCAAAAGTATGAACGGATCCAAAACTCCCGGGGAGAAACCGTCCCCGTCATGTTCTCCATGGGCAATTTTGTGACCAATGAAACGAAAGAACTTTGTAAGCATACGGGGATCCTTCAGCTGGAACTTACACGGCGGGATTCCCATATCCAGGTGGAGGAGCGCTTCATTCCCTGCTATGTATTCGATGAATTTGGCACCGGGCGGTACTGCGTAGTACCGGCAGAGCCCAAATTCTCCGGGGAGGATACTCCCAAGCTGCGCCAGGTCAAGGCGTATGTGGCAGACCGCATCGGTCCGGGGCTACCAGAGCCTCAGGTCTGCTCTGCGTCGTTGGAGCAGCTCTGCAGGGCCATGGAATTGCCGCCTCCTGAGGGAAGCGCCTATGTGCCGGTGATGGGCCTTGCCACGGGATATATGGCAACGGATCGGGGCTATGTGTACTTTGCCCGGGGAGATGAAAACCGCCAGGAAAAGCTGGCGGTGGTGAAAAACCGGGTGGCGGCAGTGGTGTCCGAGACCCCCTGGGAGGAAATGGATGTCCTTTTGTGCGAGGATGTGAAGGCCGCCTGGCAAAGAGCCTGCGCATGGCTTCGCCCCCGGTGCCTTACCCAAGTGATCGCCATTACGGGCAGTCGGGGAAAGACCCTGACGAAACAGCTTTTATGCCATGCCCTTTCCCAAAAGTACAGAGTCCTGACCCACCCGGACAGTCTCCAGGTGGATACCGGTATTTGGATGAATGCCATGGCCCATCACGATTATTGTGTCATGGAGCTTCGGGACAGCGACCCCATGGGCCTTTCGGGGCTGTTGTCGGCGATCCGGCCGGATGCGGTGCTATGTACCGATGATTTTGCCCCCGGACAGGGGCCCCACCTGCCCTTTGACTGGCAAAAGGCCTGCCTTGGAGGCGTGGCGGAATTTGTAAAGGATCTGGGCATCCCAGAGCCCTTTGCAGGCTTTCCCTATATGAGCAACACCCAAAATATTCTGCAATGCAAGGGTGTGACGGTGGTATATGACCTGGCCTGCCGGGATGTGGAGGCGGTTTGGAGGACTGCCCAAAAGTGTTCCGGACGAAAGCTGTATATGGGCATCCTTCCGAAAAAGCATCCGGAGGCAGACATTGTTTGGGATGCGGCTTCTATGACCGAATGGGAACGGGAGCAGGTGATCCTGGAAACCTTGCAGGAGGGGGATGTTCTCATCCTCTGCGGCGGCAGAGAGCTGGACCTGGATGTGACCCTCAGACGGCTGTTCGGTCTGTCCGACGGCTATATCCGGGGCGGAAGATAGATCCTCCCGGAGGAGACTGCCCGAAAGCAGGAAAGACCTTTTAACAGTTGCCTTTTTGGGGTCTGTGTGCTATAATAAGCTATCTTTTTTGAAAGGAGGCGCTTGGGATGGAGTACAATGACATCTATGACAAAGACAGAAGGCTTACGGGACGTACCCATCTGCGGGGCACCTCCTGGAAACGCGGAGAATTCGGCCTTGTGGCCTGCGTATGGGTCCATGATGGCGAGGGCAAGCTGCTTTTGACCAAACGGGCCCCGGAAAAGACCTTTCCGGGCACCTGGGAAAACTCCGGCGGTGCGGTCAAGGCAGGGGAGACCAGCCTCCAGGCCATCGTCCGGGAGCTTTTTGAAGAGACCGGGATCCGGGCAGAGGCCGAAGAATTTGAACTCATCGACTCCGGAAAGGACGGCAATACCCATTTTGACTACTACTGCCTGAAAAAGGCTATCCCCCTGGAGCAGGTGGTCCTGCTTCCCGGAGAGACCGTGGATGCCAAATGGGTCACCTTCTCCCAGGTCCATGAGATGATCGCAAACCGTCAGATGTGTTATGTTATTGCACGGCAATTCCGCCGTCAGGAACCGGCTCTGCTTGCAAGGCAGAACCAAAAAGAATAAGGAGGAAACAACATGATCGAACTGCAGCATTTACCCATCCAGCGTGGTAACGTTCCCCTTCGTTTTGCCCGTGGCCACTTTGCCACCAACCACAGCCATATCAACTACTATATTGATATCACCTTCCAGAAGACCCGTCTGAGCGAAGCAAAGGCTATTGCTAAGGAGTTGGTTTCCAGTTTTCAGACCACCCGTCTGATCGATACCATTTTGTGCCTGGACGGCACAGCGGTCATCGGCACCTGCATTGCCGATGAGCTGAGCAAGAGCGGTTTTCGGAGCATCAACAGCCATCGGACCATCTATGTTTTGGAGCCTGAGTACAATGCCAACAGCCAGATGATCTTCCGGGACAACTGCAAGCCCATGATCAAGGGCAAGAACGTTTTGGTGCTCATGGCCAGTATGACCACGGGCTTCACTGCCAAGCGTTCCATCGAGGCCATTGGCTACTACGGCGGCTATGTTGCCGGTGTTGCGGCGCTGTACTCTGCAGTCCGTGAGGCCGGCGGCTACCCGGTGGCCTCCGTCTATACCCTGGAAGACCTGCCCGATTACAAGAGCTTTGATTACCGGGAATGCCCCTACTGCAAGGAGGGCAAGAAGATCGATGCCCTGGTCAACAGCTTCGGCTACTCTGCACTGTGAGGGACGTTATGGAATATAGAGTACTGGGAAAAACCGGGCTGAAGATCTCACGGATGGGTTTTGGCGGGATTCCCATTCAGCGTATCGATGCCGAAGGCACGAAACAGCTGGTCCGGGGCCTGGTGGATGCGGGGATCAACTATATCGATACCGCCCGGGCCTATACGGTCAGTGAAGAGTACCTGGGCTATGCCCTGGAGGGCCTGCGGGATCAGTTCGTCCTGGCCACCAAGACCTATTCCCGTTCCAAGGCGGATGCGGCCCGGGATATTGAGATCTCCCTGAAGAATCTGCGCACAGATTATATTGACCTGTATCAGATCCATAACCCCAGCGCCCAGGAGCTGGACTTTGTCCAGACCCCGGAGGGCGCGCTGGCGGCTTTGCTGGAAGCCAAAGCCGCCGGAAAGATCGGACATATCGGCATTACCCTTCATGCGGTGGAGCTGTTTGAAAAAGCGTTGGAGCTGCCCTGGGTGGAGACCATCATGTTCCCTTATAATATTGTGGAGACCCAGGCAGAAAAGCTGATCGAAAAATGCGCCCAAAAGAATATCGGCTTTATCTGTATGAAGCCCTTGGCCGGTGGCGCCATTGACGATGGCCGCCTTGCCCTGCGGTTTGTCACTGCCAATCCCAATGTGACGGTGGTGATCCCGGGTATGGCCGCCCCGGAGGAGCTTGCGCAAAATGTGGCGGCGGCTGCCGATGGGAGTCCTTTGACCCAGGAGGAAAAGGAAGGCTTCCGGAAGATCCGGGACTTTTTGGGGACCCAGTTCTGCCGCCGGTGTAATTACTGCGCGCCCTGTGCCTCCGGTGTTCCGATTTCTTCCGTGTTTTTGATCGAGGGCTATTACAGCCGCTACAATTTGAAGGAGTGGGCCGTGGAACGGTATAATGCTCTGCCCAAGCATGCCTCCGACTGTATCGGCTGCGGTGCCTGCGAGGATCGTTGCCCCTATAACCTGCCCATTCGGAAAATGCTCCAAAACGCAAAAGCAGTTTTTGGAAAATAAAACAATATGCCGGTATCGACGCTTTTGCGTTGATACCGGCATTTTTTGCGTTACAGCAGCACCGTCATAATGGAATGGGGCGGCATTTGCCAATCGGTATTGACACCGTTGTGGCGGACGATGGCAGGGAGGGTCTCCTCCGTGGGATTCATGACGATCAAAACCCGGCTGCCGTCAGGATTGCGGAAGGCGGTGGTGTGGAGCCGGTAATCGTGCTTGGTGGTGGCGACTCTGACAGCACCCCGCTGAATAAATTTGGAGAAATGACCGATGTAGTAATAAATGGGAGTGTATTCCAGCTCCTTGGTCTGGGTGTTGTAAAGCACCGGCGCGTAACAGCCCTTGCTCTTGTCCTCGAAGATCTTGCCCTCCACAGCGGTGGATTTTTCCGTGCGGTTATGGAAGGGGCCGCCCTGCTCGGAAAGGAGCAGATTCCAGTCGCAGAACCATCCGGTGAAGTTGTTGAAATCCTCACAGATCTCCTTGCCGTACTTTTCCGCCACGGATATGGGGTCCTCGTTGATGATACAGCAGATCTCGCTGCTGATCAGTTCCTTTCCAAACTGCTCATGGACCAGCCGGGGACCTTCAAAATGGTCACCGGAGTACCAGTGGTGGCCTACAGCCCAGACCCGATCGGCTACGGCAGGGGAGGCAAGCACAGCCTTGGCCCGGTCGTAGACCCGCTCTTTGTTGTGATCCCAAATGATGATGCCAATGTGGGAAAGACCGGCTTCCTCCAAAGCGGGAGCCAAATACTTCTCCACAAATTCCGCCTCCTGCTCCGGGGTGTAGGAGCAGCTTTCCCAGGGCTGACGGGCATTGGGCTCGTTCTGTACGGAAACGGCGCTGATCCGGATGCCCTCTTTTTCCATCTCCCGGATGTACCGGACGAAATACCTGGCCCAAACCGCCTTGTATTCCTCCTTCAAAGCACCGCCCCGGATGGGGGACTCGTTTTCCTTCATATAGGCCGGAGGAGACCAGGGGGAGGAGAACAAAACAAGATCCTCACCGGTATACTTTTGGGCATCTTTGATAAAAGGAATAATGTACTTTCTGTCCCGGTCCAGGCTGAAGGTGGACAGGTCCTTGTCCCCATCCTGCACGTAGGTGTAGATATCCAGGGAAAAGTCGCAGGAATTGATATGGGTACGGCCAAAGTTGTAGCCAAGACCCTTTTCCCGGCTGAAATACTTCTCCATGAAATCCTGCTTTTGGGCATCGGTCAAAAGAGAATACAGATAAGCCGAGGACTCGGTGAACGCACCGCCCATGCCCCGGATGGGCTGATAGGTCACATCGTCATAGACATTGATCACACCCCGTTCTCTGGTGGGCTTGATATTGCCGTCTTCGGAAACCAGCTCCCGAAAGTAAACCTGCTCAGCAGGGATCGATTGATAGGCGCGCATAAAATCACTCCTTACGGTATTTTCTTTCATTATACCCAATGGAGGGAAAGTTGTAAATTACAATAAAGGATACATTATATATTTCGTAAAACCCGGGCCAGGCCCATAAAAGATATTGGAGATAATGGGATAATAAGATATGGAAGATAGCCTGTATCTCCAATATCTCCGGAAGCATTCAAAGCTGTTGTATTTTCTACGTTTTCTCTCCCTCAGCCAATTGCCTCAAATCGGCAATTACCAGTTCACGCATCAGAGGGGGCGGTGCCTACATCGCCCCATTGGAATGACCCCACTTTTTCGACGCCCACTACAGAATGCTATCTTACATCTGCTATCTGATATCTCAAAAAAAGGTGGCTGCCGGAGGTGTCCTTGACAAATGTTTTTGCTTACTATAGAATAAATATAAGAAATAATTGGAGGGATCGTCATGAAAAAGTGGGTATTTGCGGCACTTTGCTTGCTGATCCTGCTGAGTCTGCCTCAAAAAGCAACAGCAGCAGAGGTCCCTCTGGAGCTGGGTCGGACGGTGAGCGCCCAGTACGGGGAATCCTACTGGCTGACAGTCCAGAAGGATTGTACGGTTGCCATTTATAGAGTATCGGATTCTGCCCAGGGCTTCATAAGGGTATATAACGGCAAAGATATTGCTGCCGAGGGCTTTGACCAGGTGCTGTTGGAGGCCCGGGCCGGCGTGACCTATCGGGTGATTCTTTCTAAATCTATCACGTATATGGTGGAGCAGGCAGCTGTGGCGGAGAGTGTGGCTTTGGACTGCGCAGCTTACAGCGGCTATCCGGAAGACCGGTTTTTTGCGAAGATCCATCGCCAACCGGAAAATGCCTTGCTGCTCGTTTCTCAGGTGCGTGTATCGGATCCGGAGGTCGTGGAAGTGACAGACACCCGGGCGCAGGGGGTGGAGTTTGTGCTGAAAAAACCGGGGCAAAGTACGCTGACCCTGGAATTTCATAACGGGTTTACCGTACAGACCCAGGTGACCGTGAATGCTTGGCCGGAGTTTACCGTTGGGCAGACCCTGACCCTGGAAGGGGAGGGGCGAACCTGGAAATACCGGTTTTCCCCGGAAAAAACCGGCACCTTTGTTTTGGAGCGCCGGGACAACAACTGGGGCTTTGCGGGAATGCAGGCCTTTACGGCCGATGGAAGGGCATTATCCGGCGAAGATCAAAGCAGAATCGAATTTCGCGGCCAGGCCGGGGAAGAAATATGGATCCATTTTACCCTGAGCGGCATGGGAGAGTATGTAGTCAGTACCCGGGAAGCAGGACTGTCCGATCTTTGTCAGGTGGGCTTTTATCAGGCTGATGGGGACCCGATATACACGGGAGAACGGATCCAGCCCTATCTGCGCACGGATTTGAAAGATGTGACGGTCCATGCCTGGGAATTTGATGAACCGGATGCCTTTGTGGCCTGCGATGGAGGCTATATTCCGCAAAAAGCGGGAACCTATACCGTTACGGCAGTGCTGGACGGAGGCGAACGGATCACGCAAGCCCTGACGGTCGAGGCCTTGACGGTTGAGACCCTGACAGCTTATGAGGATTTTTCGCGGGACCGGACAATGGATCGGTGCGCCTATGTTCCGGATACCACCGGGGAGTATGTATTCACCGGCCCGGTTGACCGGGTCAGCTGTGACGGCGTGACCTTGCTTGCTTCCCAAACCGGCCATTCCGACAAAGGGGATGCTGTTGTGTACCGGCTGGAAGCCGGTAAGACCTATTTGGTGGAGCTTGGCCCGGGAAATTACTTTGATTTTACCGTTGAGCCCATGAAACAGGGGGAATATCGGCAGCTTGGCCGCCGTGAGGTCCATTACGGAGATGTATTGATCATCAGAGTAGAGCCCGACGGCTTCATAGCCGGGTCCCAGCCTCAATGGCAATGGGAATCCTCCGATCCGGTGGTGCTGTCCGCGGTGGATACGGTTTCGGGTTTGCGTGATGTTGGATCCGGAGTAAAATGGAAAACAGGAAAGCCGGGAAAAGCGGTGATCACGGCAACCTCCGATCAGGGGCATTCCTTCCAAATGGAGGTAGAGGTCTACACCAATGCGATCCGACATGGCTTGCGTTTGGTAAAAGAGGGTGCGGATCTGAAGCTGGAGCGCGGAAAGGAGAAGGACCTGAAGGTAGTTCTGCCCGGAGATCCGAAGGATTTCCACGGTATTCGGATCGTGCGCAATGGGGTTTTCGATGACACCTATTCTCCGTATATTGATAAGCGCGGCCTTGCGGTCACGCCCGGGGCGGAGAAGTCCGGCGAATTTGCGGTGACGATCCCTTGTGACTATCTGTCCCAATATCCCAGCGGTACCTACTATGTGTGCTATGAGGGCCTGAAGCCGGAACCGGTGTCAAAACTGATGATACTGGAGTCCGATAGCAGCCTGCTGAGCTGGATTCTGCTTGCAAGTGCCGTTCTGCTTTTGGCCGCTGTGTTGACAGTTAAGCCCCGCAGGAGAAAAGCTGCTGACAACATCTGAAAAGGACTGTAAAGAAACGCAGCATCATCGAAAGAAAAGACAATCGGCAATACCGTTCTTCCCAAAATGCCCATAAGTTAGAAACAAGCTGTCATCCCGAGTGTAGTCGAGGGATGACAGCTTGTTTCTTTATAGTAATTGACAACCTTGCCCCTTCGGGGAATTTGGGCGCAAAAAAACCGGGATGATTCCCGGAAAAATTTGTAACTGACTATTGACTTTGGAAACGGCTTGTGGTAGAATGGTACTCCATAGTGTGGGAATATGCGATTTTTGCGCTTCTACTTAACTGTGCAATCATTGTACCACACGGGAAAAGCGCTGTCAAGAGGAAAGTTGAATAAAACAGTCAACTTCCCCGGGCGTATCAAAAATAGTGAACAACACAACACTTAAGAAAGGCTGTGATGATCCATATGGCAATGGTCAAAGACCAAATGTTTGGCAAGCAGGTCCGTAAGTCCTATGCAAAGTATCAGGAGATCCTGCAGATGCCCAACATGCTGAAGATCCAGAAGGATTCCTACCAGTGGTTCCTGGATGAGGGTCTGCGTGAGGTGTTCCGTGATGTGGGCACCATTACCGACTTCTCCGGCAAGCTGGAGCTGAGCTTCCTGGATTATTCCATGAACGACAAGCCCAAGTACACCATCGAGCAGTGCAAGGAGCGCGATGCTACCTATGCACAGCCCATCAAGGTCCGGGTGCGTCTGCGCAACACCGAGACGGAAGAGATCAAAGAGCAGGATATCTTCATGGGCGATTTCCCCATTATGACCAATGGCGGTACCTTTGTGATCAACGGTGCCGAGCGTGTTATCGTTTCCCAGATCGTCCGTAGCCCCGGTATGTACTACGGTCATGAGGTAGACAAGGCGGATCAGCACACCTATACCGCCACGGTCATTCCTTACCGCGGTGCCTGGCTGGAGTACGAGACCGACCTGCAGAATGTGTTCTGGGTCCGTATCGACAAGAACCGCAAGCTGCCCGTCACCTGCCTGATCCGCGCTTTGGGCGTGGATACCGACGAGAAGATCAAGGCCATGTTCGGCGAGGATGAGCGGATCCTGGCTACCCTGGAGAAGGATACCTGCAAGACCCGGGAAGAGGGCCTGCTGGAGATCTACCGCCGTCTGCGTCCCGGTGAGCCTCCCACGGTGGAGACTGCCATATCCCATTTGGAGGGCCTGCTGTTCGACGCTCACCGCTACGATGTGAGCGCTGTTGGCCGTTACAAGTTCAACAAGAAGATGGACATCTGGAGCCGTATCTCCGGTCAGGAGCTGGCTGAGCCCATCGCCGATCCCATGACCGGCGAGATCCTGGCTATGCCCGGTGAGATCCTTTCCCGTGCCCAGGCCCAGGAGCTGTCCCGGAAGGGCGTTTGCCAGGCTGCTGTGAAGGTGGGCGACAGTGTAGTGCGGATCTTCTCCAACTACATGGTGGATATGTCCCAGTTTGTGGACTTCGATCCCAAGCAGTATGGCGTAAAGGAAAAGGTTCGCCTGAGTGTCCTGAAGGAAATGCTGGAGACCCCCGATATCAACTGGGAAGAGGCCATTGCCGAGCGGATCGACGATCTGGTGCCCAAGCATATTATTGTTGACGATATCATGGCCTCCATCAACTACCTTAACTGTGTGGCCATGGGCATCGGTGTTGCCGATGATATCGACCACCTGGGCAACCGCCGCCTGCGCTGCGTAGGTGAGCTGCTGCAGAACCAGTTCCGTATTGGCTTCAGCCGTCTGGACAGAGTCATCCGTGAGCGCATGACCGTTCAGGACCTGGATGCTGTTACCCCCCAGAGCCTGATCAATATCCGTCCCGTGACGGCTGTGATCAAGGAGTTCTTCGGCTCCTCCCCCCTGAGCCAGTTCATGGATCAGAACAACCCCCTGGCTGAGCTGACTCATAAGCGCCGTCTGTCTGCACTGGGCCCCGGCGGTCTGAGCCGTGAGCGCGCATCCTTCGACGTGCGTGATATTCACTACACCCACTATGGCCGTATGTGCCCCATCGAGACCCCTGAAGGTCCCAACATCGGCCTGATCAACTACCTGGCTACCTTTGCCAGGATCAACGAGTACGGCTTTGTGGAAGCCCCCTACCGCAAGGTGGACAAGGCTACCGGTAAGGTCACCGACCAGGTGGACTACATGACCGCTGACGTGGAAGACGATTTCTACATCGGTCAGGCCAACGAGCCCCTGGATGAGAACGGCTGCCTTGCCAATGCCCGTATTACCTGCCGTCACCGCAACGAGATCATCGAAGTGGACCGCAATGTGATCGATTATATCGACGTGTCCCCCAGAATGATGATCTCCATCGCGACCTCCTTTATTCCCTTCCTGCAGAACGACGATGCAAACCGTGCCCTGATGGGTGCGAACATGCAGCGTCAGGCTGTGCCTCTGCTCACCACCGAGCCCCCCGTGGTCGCTACCGGTATCGAGCATGCCGCCGCTGTGGACTCTGAGGTCTGCGTGAAGTCTGAGGGCGACGGTACTGTTATGTCCGTTTCCGCTACCCAGATCACCGTTAAGTATGACGACGGTGAGGTCAAGACCTATGAGCTGACCAAGTTTGCCCGCTCCAATGCCGGTACCTGCGTGAACCAGCGGCCCATCGTGGTGGTTGGCGAGCGTGTTACCGACAATCAGATCATTGCCGACGGTCCTTCCTGCTCCGGCGGTGAGATCGCTTTGGGTAAGAACGTGCTCATCGGCTTCGTGACCTGGGAAGGCTACAACTACGAGGACGCCATTCTGCTTAACGAGCGTCTGGTCCGTGAGGACGTATTTACCTCCATCCACATTGAAGAGCATGAGACGGAGGCCCGTGACACCAAGCTCGGCCCGGAGGAGATCACCCGGGATATCCCCAACGTGGGTGAGGATGCCCTGAAGGACCTGGACGAGAACGGTATTATCCGCGTAGGTGCCGAGGTCCATTCCGGCGACTACCTGGTGGGTAAGGTCACCCCCAAGGGCGAGACCGAGCTGACTCCCGAGGAAAGACTGCTCCGTGCCATCTTCGGTGAGAAGGCAAGAGAAGTCCGTGATACCTCTTTGAAGGTGCCTCACGGCGAGAGCGGTATCGTTGTGGATGTGAAGGTGTTCACCAAGGAGAACTCCGACGAGCTGGCTCCCGGCGTTACCAAGTCCGTCCGTGTTTACATTGCCCAGAAGCGTAAGATCTCCGTGGGCGATAAGATGGCCGGCCGTCACGGTAACAAGGGCGTTGTTTCCAGAGTTCTGCCTGAGGAGGATATGCCCTTCCTGCCTGACGGTACTCCCCTGGATGTGGTGCTGAACCCCCTGGGCGTGCCTTCCCGTATGAACATCGGTCAGGTTTTGGAGGTCCACCTGGGCTATGCCGCCAAGGCGCTGGGCTGGAAGGTTGCCACCCCTGTGTTTGACGGTGCCAACGAGAAGGACATCCGTGAGACCCTGAAGCTGGCAGGCCTCCGTGAGGACGGCAAGACCGTTCTTTATGACGGCCGTACCGGCGAACCCTTCGATAACCTGGTTACGGTTGGTTATCCCTACTACCTGAAGCTTCACCACCTGGTCGACGATAAGATCCATGCCCGTTCCACCGGTCCCTACGCACTGGTTACCCAGCAGCCCCTGGGCGGTAAGGCCCAGTTCGGCGGTCAGCGTTTCGGCGAAATGGAAGTTTGGGCCCTGGAGGCTTACGGTGCTGCTTACACCCTGCAGGAGATCCTGACCGTCAAGTCCGACGACGTGACGGGCCGTGTAAAGACCTACGAAGCCATCGTCAAGGGCAGCAACATTCCCAAGCCCGGCGTTCCCGAATCCTTCAAGGTTCTGGTGAAGGAGCTGCAGGCTCTGTGCCTGGATATCCGTGTGCTGGATGAAAACGGCAACGAGATCGAGCTGAAGGATGAGGAAGAGGATGATGAGATCATCTACACCGAGCACGAAAATGAGCTGGTAGTCGGCACCACTGAGGAAGTGCTGGATTCCGGCTTCGTGATCGATGAGGATGGTCCGGAAGATATTATGAATGTGTTCGGTGATGTCCAGGAAACCACCGACGACTTTGAATAAGGAGGCGTGTAACATATTATGGCAGATGTCACTTTTGATGCCATTAAAATCGGCATTGCTTCCCCGGAAATGATCCGGCAGTGGTCTTTTGGCGAGGTCAAGAAGCCTGAGACCATCAACTACCGCACCCTGAAGCCTGAGAAGGACGGTCTTTACTGCGAGAAGATCTTCGGACCCACCAAGGACTGGGAGTGCCATTGCGGCAAGTACAAGAAGATCAAGTATAAGGGCAAGGTCTGTGACCGCTGCGGCGTGGAAGTCACCCGCGCAAAGGTCCGCCGTGAGCGTATGGGCCATATCGAGCTGGCCGCGCCCTGCAGCCACATTTGGTACTTCAAGGGCATTCCCTCCCGTATGGGCCTGATTCTGGATATCAGCCCCAAGGTGCTGGAGAAGGTGCTGTACTTTGCCTCTTATATCGTCACCGATCCCGGTGACGCACCCTTGGCTGTGAACCAGGTGCTCTCCGAGAAGGAATACCGGGATATGCGGGAAAAGTACGAGGATGATTTCCAGGCCGGCATGGGTGCCGAGGCTGTGAAGAAGCTGCTGGAGCAGATCGACCTGGATCAGCTGTCCGAGCAGCTGCGTGAGGAGCTGAAAACCGCTTCCTCTCAGAAGAAGCTTCGTATCGTCAAGCGCTTGGAGGTCGTGGAGGCCTTCCGTGAGTCCGGCAATAAGCCTGAGTGGATGGTCATGGATGTGCTGCCCGTGATCCCTCCCGATATCCGTCCCATGATCCAGCTGGACGGTGGCCGTTTCGCCACCTCCGACCTGAACGATCTGTACCGCAGAGTCATCAACCGTAATAACCGCCTGAAAAGACTTCTGCAGCTGCATGCCCCCGACATCATTATCCGTAATGAGAAGCGTATGCTCCAGGAGGCTGTGGACGCCCTGATCGACAATGGCCGCCGTGGCCGTGCCGTCACCGGCGCCAACAACAGAGCCCTGAAGTCTCTGTCCGATATGCTGAAGGGTAAGCAGGGCCGCTTCCGTCAGAACCTGCTGGGTAAGCGTGTTGACTACTCCGGCCGTTCCGTTATCGTGGTCGGTCCTGAGCTGAAGCTGTATCAGTGCGGTGTTCCCAAGGAAATGGCCATTGAGCTGTTCCGGCCCTTCGTTATGAAGAAGCTGGTGGCAGACGGCCTGGCGAACAACATCAAGTCCGCCAAGAAGATGATCGACAAGGGCAAGACCGAGGTTTGGGATGCCCTGGACGAGATCATCAAGGACCGTCCCGTTATGCTTAACCGTGCGCCTACCCTGCACCGACTGGGTATCCAGGCCTTTGAGCCCATCCTGGTCGAGGGCCGCGCACTGAAGCTGCACCCCCTTTGCTGTACCGCATTTAACGCCGACTTCGACGGCGACCAGATGGCTATCCACGTGCCTCTGTCCGCAGAGGCCCAGGCAGAAGCCAGAATGCTGATGCTTTCCGCCAATAACCTGCTCCGTCCCCAGGACGGCAAGCCTGTTACCGTGCCTACCCAGGATATGATCCTCGGTGCCTACTACCTGACCTATACCCGTTTGGGCAAGGCCGAGAAGGGTGCTGAGAACGTATTCGTTACCGATGCCGGTGAGACGGACCTGCCCAATCAGCGGGTGGTGGATGCCGACGAGTTTGTGGCAGCCAACAAGAAGGCCAAGGCCGAGGGCAAGAAGGGTGCTTCCTTCCGTCCCGTGCTGAACTACTCCTCCGTGGATGAGGCCATTGCCGCCTATGCTGACGGCTCTGTGGGCCTGCATGCTCCCATCCGTGTCCGTCATACCAAGGTCATCGACGGTGTGGAGCAGTCCCGGATCATCGATGCCACTGTGGGCCGTCTAATCTACAACGAGCCCATTCCCCAGGACCTGGGCTTCGTGAACCGTAACGATCCCGAGCATGCCTTTGACCTGGAAGTGGACTTCCTGGTTGGCAAGAAGCAGCTGGGTAAGATCATCGACAAGTGTATCCGCAGACACGGTTTTACCGTGGCTACGGAGATGCTGGACCGGATCAAGGCTTTGGGCTACAAGTACTCCACCAAGGGCGCTATTTCCGTTTCCATTGCGGATATGGTGGTGCCTGAGATCAAGTACGAGCTGGTCCGTCAGGCTGAAGCCAAGGTGGTGGAGATCGAAAACTTCTACCGCAAGGGCTTCATCACCAACGACGAGCGTTACCGCCTGGTGGTTCAGCAGTGGGAGAAGACCACTGCCGAGGTCACCAATGCCCTGCAGGGCAACCTGGACGAGTTCAACCCCATCTACATGATGGCAGACTCCGGCGCCCGTGGTTCTATGGCTCAGATCCGTCAGCTTGCCGGTATGCGTGGCTTGATGGCCGATACCGCAGGCCGTACCATTGAGATCCCTGTTAAGGCGAACTTCCGTGAAGGCCTTTCCGTTCTGGAGTACTTCATCTCCTCCAGAGGCGCCCGTAAGGGCATGACCGATACGGCACTTCGTACCGCTGACTCCGGTTACCTGACCCGTCGTATGGTCGACGTTTCTCAGGACGTGATCGTCCGTGAGCACGACTGCGGCACGGTCAACGGCATTTGGGTTGGCGCTGTCTACGATAAGAACGGTGACGTGGTGGATACCTACGGCAACCGGATCCGTGGCCGCTATCCCGTCAACGACATTCTCCATCCCGTGACCGGTGAGCTCATCCATCCCAAGGAAGTGATGATGCAGCCCGAGGATGCCGAGAAGTTCGAGAAGGCCGGCATTGAGAAGATCTATATCCGCACCATCCTGGGCTGCCGTGCCCGCACCGGCGTTTGCGCCCGTTGCTATGGCATGAACCTGGCTACTTCCAAGGAAGTGGACCTGGGCGAGGCAGTCGGCATCATTGCCGCACAGTCCATCGGTGAGCCCGGTACTCAGCTGACCATGCGTACCTTCCACTCCGGCGGCGTTGCCGGTGACGATATCACCCAGGGTCTGCCCAGAGTTGAAGAACTGTTCGAGGCACGCCGTCCCAAGAAGATGGCACAGATCTCTGAGATCACCGGTACAGTCAGCATTGACGATACCCACCGTACCGCTCTGCGTAACATCACTGTGACTGCAGAGGATGGCGAGGTCAAGATCTATCAGGTGCCTTACTCCATCGGCCTGAAGGTGACCCACGGCAAGACCGTCCAGAAGGGCGAGCCCATCACCGACGGTGCCCTGTATCCCCAGGACGTTCTGCGGATTTCCGGTGTGGAGGCTGTTCAGGATTACCTGGTGCAGTCCGTCCAGGCTGTGTACCGTCAGCAGGGCGTTGAGATCAACGATAAGCATATCGAGGTCATTATCCGTCAGATGATGCGCAAGGTCCGCATCGAGGAGTCCGGCGACAGCAATCTGCTCACCGGCACTGTGGTGGATGTGTTCGAGTTTGAAGATGCCAAGGATGCCCTCCAGGCCCGGATCGATGCCGGCGAGGACGAGCTGCGGATGCCCGAGGCCAGCGCAATGCTGCTGGGTATTACCAAGGCCGCTTTGGCAACGGATTCCTTCCTGTCTGCCGCATCCTTCCAGGAGACCACCAAGGTCCTCACCGATGCCGCCATCAAGGGCAAGGTGGACCGTCTGGTCGGCCTGAAGGAGAATGTGCTGATCGGTAAGCTGATCCCCGCAGGCTCCGGCCTTATGGCCTACCGTGATTTCCAGCCCGGCATTACCCCCGAACCCCGTGTGGTTGAGGAAGAGCTGGCAGAAACCGGCAACGAATAAGTAAAAAAACGAGTTACAAGCTTCCGGAAGGAATAACTTGTAACTCGTTTTTTTAACCCGTAACGGTATCAGGGCGAAAGGTCTGCTTCTCTGCGCAAAATAGTCAGCGGGGGGACGGGGCAGGGAAGCTGGATATAGAAGGGCATTTGGGGAGTCCTGGGTTCTTCCAGGGCTTCCTTTTCTGCTGTGTACATGTTTCCAACGGTGATGGGGAAGGGGCGCAGATCCGGTCCCACCACTTCCAGGGCATCGCCGGTGCGGAACTTATTCCGCAGACTGCACAGGGCAAGTCCGTTTTCGTCACAGCTTTCCACAATGGCTACCACCTGCCAATTCCGTACATAACGGGAATGCTCCGTGTATTGCCCGGGGAAGCCATAGTAGAAGCCGGTGGAATAGACCCGGTGGGAGATATGCTCCACCTCGTCCCGCCATACGGGATCCAAAGCCCGTCCGGCTGCCACATCGTCAATGCAGTGGCGATACGCGCCGGTAACAATGGCGGCATAGTAAGCAGACTTTGCACGGCCTTCGATCTTGATGCAGTCAACACCTGCATCCATCAGGTCCTTCAGGTGGTCGATCATGCACATATCCTTGGAATTGAGAATGTAAGTACCCTTTTCGTCCTCAAATACCGGGAAATATTCTCCGGGCCGCTTCTCCTCCACAAGAGCATACTGATACCGGCAGGGCTGGGCGCAAGCACCCCGGTTGGAATCTCTGCCGGTCATATAATTGCTCAGAAGGCAGCGACCGGAATAGCTGACGCACATGGCACCGTGACCGAAGGTCTCGATCTCCAATTCTTTGGGGGTCTTTTCCCGTATGGTCCGCACCTCGTCCAAGGAGCATTCCCGGGCCAGAACCACACGGGTGGCACCCAGGTCATACCAGGCTTTTGCGCATTCATAATTGGCGATGGACTGCTGGGTGGAGATGTGCCGCTGACATTTGGGGGCATAGCGCCCGGCCAGGGTAAACGCACCCAGGTCCGCCAGGATCAGGGCATCCACCCCGGCATCCTGCAGCTGTTCCAAGTAGGCGGGAAGATCGGTAACTTCCTCATTGCGGGGCATGGTGTTTACGGTCACATGGACCTTGACCCCGTGGCTGTGGGCGAAGGCCACAGCCTGGGGCAGCTCCTCCGGGGAGAAATTCCCCGCAAAGGAGCGCATTCCAAAGGCAGTACCTGCCAGATATACGGCGTCCGCGCCGTAGGCCACGGCCATTTTCAGCCGTTCCATATCACCGGCAGGGCTTAATAATTCCAGTTTTCCCACGGCTTAGTCTCCCAAGCTGGCAATGTTGCGCAGATGTTCGTTGTAGTCGTTGGTGAACAGATGGTGACCGGCATCGGGATCGTACACGAAGTACAGATAATCGGTCACATTGGGAGTCAGTGCCGCATACAGAGAGTCACGTCCGGGGCTGGAAATGGCTCCGGGAGGGATGCCCTCGTGATTTCGGGTGTTGTAGGGGCTGTCCGTGTCCAGATGGGCCTGGGTCAGCTCCTTGATCTGACCGAAATAGTCACCGATGGCATAATGAACGGTGGCGTCAGCACCCAAATACCGGGGATAGAAGTTGGGGTCTGTCAAACGGTTGTAGAATACGGAGGAAATATCATAGCTTTCGTCCACGGAGGAGGTTTCCTTTTCGATGATGGAGGCGATGATCACCACATCATGAATGGTAAAGTCCTTACCGAACCGGGCACGCAGCTCCAAAAGGTCCTCTTTCATCAGGTCCGTGAAACGGGCATCAAAGTTGTTGAGGAATTTTTCCAGCACACGCTGGGGGTCGTCATTGGTGTAGAAATCGTAGGTATCCGGGAATAGGAAGCCCTCCAAAGAGTACTTGTCTCCACGGGAGACCCCCTCCAGGAACCAGTATTCCTTCAGCTCGCCCGTGGCGGCCCACTCCTCCAGTTCTTCTACCGTACATACGGAGTTTTCCTCCAAAAGCCGGAAGATCTGTGCGCAGGTGTAGCCCTCAGGAATGGTGACCGTGACTTCCTCACGGGCGGGGGCGTAGTAGGACATGGCGTTGACCATGGCGTTGTAGTCGTAATAGCAGTTTAGGGTAAAGGTACCGGCAATGATATCCTGATCCTTATTGGTAGCGGTGACGAATAGCTTGAACAGCTTCGGATACTCGATCAGACCGGCGTTTGCCAGCTTCTCGGAGATGCTGTCCACATCGACCTTCTTGGTGCCGTCAGGCAGTACCCGGACCTCCCGGTCGGTGATGGTCACAGTGATCTTGGTATCGCCCTTGCCGAAGGCCATCAGGTCGGCACAGCATACCCAAAGGGTGCGGCCCAGGGTCACACCGCAGATCACGATGGTGACCAGCCAAACCAGGGTGGTCAGAATGTGGGGGATACCCAATAGTCCGTAACCGGTCTTTCTTTTGGGGCGGAAAGCGGTGGGGGGCAGCTCACCCGGGGTGGGAACGGGCTGCCAGCGATCATCCTTGGGAAGCTTGGGGCCGGTGCGCTTTTTGGGAGGCTGGGGAGCCACGGGCTTCTCTGCTTTGGGAGCCTCAGCTTTGGGGGGCTGGGGCGCTTTCTCAATGGGAGCCAGGGGCGGCTCCTTTTCCTGGACCAAAGGCACCAGGGTAGGGTCTTTGACAGGGGTTACCGGAATCTTGGGGATGGGCTGGGTATGCTCCTTGATATGCTCCAGGGGATTGACAGTCTCGCCCAGAATATCGTCAATGGAGGTCTCGGGGGTGATCACCTCATTGGGCTCCGGGGTAGGGTCGTCGGTGATGCCGACCCGCTTCAGGCTTTCCCAAAAATCGTCGTCTGACATATCCGGGGGCATTTCACCGGGCATATCAAAGGCAGGCTCTGCCTTGGGCAGACTCCCGGTCTGACCGGCCAGCTCCTTGGTGGATTTTTCCTTGGGCAGATCAAAGCCCAGGATCTCATCCAGCCAGCTGTCGTCGCCGGGAAGCTGGGGATTTTGCTTTTCGTTGGACATAGTATACCTCCTGTCAGCGAATCACGATCTGCTGACGAACTGTGTTTGCGATTTCGTCACCCTTCAGGGCGCGGATCAGCTCCAAACCGAAGGGAATGGCACAGCCTGCGGACGCGCCGGTGATCAGCTTGCCGTCCCGCACGCAGGCAGCGGCGGCATCCACCCGGGCAGAGCCCATGCCACTTTCAAAGCCGGGGTAGCAGGTGGCGTTTTTGTTCTCGGTAATGCCAAGGTCTGCCAAAACTGTAGGACCGGCACAGATGGCGGCAACAAATTTGCCGTTTTCCCAGGCAAAGCGCAGGGCCTCCATGGCAGGCTTGCTGGCACGGACAGAGGCAACACCGCCCAAGCCACCGGGAAGAATGATCATTTCCAGATCGGTCAGATCCATTTCCTCCAAAGTGATGTCTGCCTGAATGCCGATGTTGTGACCGCCAAATACAGTGGTGCCGTTGACACCGACAGTCAGAACGGATACACCCGCGCGGCGCAAAAGGTCCAGAGGGGCAATGGCTTCGGTCTCCTCAAAGCCCGTACCCAAAAGCATATATACCATAATTCAGTCCTCCAATACAGCCTTTACATGGCGGTAGATCTCCTGATGAATGTCTTCTGTGGTGCGCATTTTGCCGTCCTTTACGCATTGGATCACAGTCCAGCCGTAATATTCGGCGGCGGCACGCCCGGTCTTCCGGCAGGTGGCAAGATACTGGGTATCCTGCTCATGGATATCTGCGGTGGTGTTGGTATCCGCCTCCCGGCGGCGCATAAGCTGCTGGGTGAAATCCGTAGGCACATCCAAATACAGCACCAGATCCGGAACGGGCAGACCCAGCTTGGTGTATTCAAAATCATACAGCCAGCTTAAAAAGGCCTTCTGATCTTCGCCCGTCTCCTTGGAGGCCTGATGGACAGCATTGGAGGTGGTGTACCGGTCAGACAGCACCAAACCGCCCTCCTCGTACCACGTTCCCCAGTCCATCTTATAGGAAGCGAACCGATCCACCGCATAAAAGGCAGAGGCGGTATAGCTGCCCACATCTGTGGGCTTGGTGCCAAACTGGCCCGCCAAATACATACGGATCAGAGCAGAACTCTCCTGATCGTACCGGGGAAACACAATATGCTTAAAGACAGTACCGTCTGCGTTCAAATGCTCTGTGAGCATCCGAAACTGGGTGGATTTTCCGGAACCGTCAGTGCCTTCAATTACAATTAGCTTGCCCATATTTTGCAAAAGCCTCCTGTTTTTTGTCCCAAAGAAAAAATACAGTATATCACCCTAAAATATATCATACATTTCCCGATTTGTCCACCCAAAATATCCACTGTGGAAATTCTGCATCCGGCAGATGTGATAAAAGATATTGCAGATCATGAGATAATAAGATATTGGAGATAGTGAGGATACAAGATATCTTCAGTATCTTACTATCGCACTATCTTCAATATCTTATATCTACTCAGTAATCCCGGGGGGCAAGCCCCCACCGCAAAAATCGCACCCGGTAAAGGCGGCGGGGTCAAGACAGCGCCCTACGAATCCTGCCAAACTTTGTGGGACGGGTTTCCCGTCCCACGGAAGGCTTGACAAACTAACGGATCAGTGCTATAGTAAAGATAGTCTATCAAATGTAGACGTGCTGGCCGCGCCTAAAGAACAAAAAGGACATGGCCGATGCCGTGTCCTTTTTGCTTACTTTGCGGGTTATTAGCTATTTTTACTCGATGACGGATTCATCTTCAATAATGTATTCGGATTCGTAGACAATAATTTCCGTTACGCCATAGCCGTTGGCGATTTTGACAATTGCGTCTGTCCGGATACTAAGGGTTATGATCATGGTGATCGCGACAGCGAATACGGCAGTCAAAATGGCAAACGCGATTCGTTTCCGGAACTGCATTGCCCGCAGAACCTTGGGCTTGTCCGCAGAATCCAACCATGCGGCCGCAATATCCAGGGGTGAGCCGAACCGGGCTTCGATGGCATTCATGGAAGCCTTGGGATTCGTCTCCAAAAATGCGGCGACCTCCTGCCGGATGGGCAACAAGATCCCTCGCTTCTCCTTGTGGGAGCAGGGGAGGTTGCGGCGGATCCGCCACAAAAATCGCATCAGTTTTAATTGCATCATAATTCGCTCGCCTCCAAAATCATTTCTACACCCCGGCTGGTTTCCCGGTACTCCCGTACCAAAGTGCGCAGATAGTCTTCACCCAGGGGCTCTAAATGATAGTACACCCGTGTCAGCCGTTTGCCCACCTGGACTCTGCGGTCGGAAATATAGCCGGAATCCAAAAGCTTATAAAGAATGGGGTATAAAGAACCCTCCTGTGTTACGATCTTTCCGTCACTGACATTAGAGATCTCCTGCACCAGCTGAAATCCGTACATATCTTCTTTCTTCAGCATGGCAAGGAGCACCAATGTGGTGACACCCCGGCGGAAATTGCTTTGCGCGGTTTCTTGACCCATTTACACCACCTCCGTCAGCTTTCCAGTCTAGTATATTCCATATACCTGAATAATGCAATACCTTTCTCACAAAAGTAATTATTGACAATAGGAATATTAAGGTCTATACTGAATTCGGTGGAATTGTTTATAAGTCGCACAAAGGGTAATTCTACCCAATAATCTAAAGGAGTGTATAAAATGAAAAGAATACTGTCTGTTATGTTGGTCTTTGGTCTGCTTTCAGGATTATTTACCTTCCCCGCTTCAGCCGAAGAACCTGAAGTTACAAAGATAGATATGTCTAAGCATTTAATGGCATCGAATACTTACGATTTCATGGGTTTGCCGGTGGAAGCGCAGCTTGATTTCTATGGCACTGGGTCGTCTCTGATTCAGGGCGTAGATTATTCCTTGCTTTATGAGAATAACGTTAATATGGGTACTGCCACAGTGCGCGCAGTGGGTAAAGGTAACTATTACGGCTATACTGAGCAAACGTTTAATATTTCCTATGGTAATACCAGAGTTGACCTGGAAGGCGCTTACAATGGCGTTGCCACTGGAGAATTGAATGACAATATCAGCTATGCGGAATGTTATATGGCACCGGGTACGCTTCGGGCATTTCCGGATTGCGATATTTCCCACCAAGCCTACTATGCACTGTATCATATGCAGGGAGAAGACTTCAACCTGGTTCTTGAGAAAACAACAAATACGGGAACTGGTGTCAATACAATGTTTGTTTATGATTTCTCTGATGTATATGAAACATCTCCGGCTGGAGAGGGAGAGATCTATATGCTTACATATACCTGGGTAAACAGGAAATACGAAGTGTATTCCGGAGCGCTGATGCTCTATATCCCCAGTATGGCCGCAGATGCCAGCGAGCTTACATTGACTCAGGCAGAGGACGGAGATTTTCGGTGCGATTATTTTGCCGCCTACGGCACCGATGGCCATGTGGGACAGCTTCAATGGACATCTTCTGACACTGCGGTGGCTGAAGTGAACCGCGGTATTGTGACCTGGAAAGAACCGGGAACAGTAACCTTGACAGCCGAATACAACGGTGTAGAAGTGTCCCAGCAGATCAGCACATCCGCACTGGATATTACCCAGGGCGGTATTACCGGCTACGATCATTCAGCGCAGACCGCGGATGTGATCTATGATGGCCGTCTGCTGACTCCAGGCACCGATTATACCCTGTCTGTTTCCACCCAGGGGAATGTGGCACAGGTTACGGTCACCGGCTGCGGCTTGTTTACCGGCCAGTTGGTAAGAGAATATAACATTTCCACCGGCGAACCTTTGGCGCACACCCATGGATTTGACAATCGCTGCGATGAAATCTGCAATTTGTGTGATTTTACCAGAAACGTTACACACCAATTTGCATCCCGTTGGGATAAAAATGAGAGCCAGCATTGGCATAGCTGTACCCTTTGCGGTAAAAAAACCGATCTGGCTGAGCATACCTGCAACCCCGATGATCCGGATACCTGTACGGTTTGCGGCCCCTTACTGCCCCCGGGGGATGTGAACGGGGACTATTCGGTAAATAATAAAGATGTGGAGTATTTGCTGTGGTATACGCTGTTTCCCAACAGCTACCCACTGCAAAACAACGGCGATCTTGACAGCAATGGGGTAGTCAACAACAAGGATGTTGAATACCTGCTCTGGCATACCCTGTTCCCTGGAAGCTATCCCCTGAACTGACCATAAAGAAAGCGAGGTAAACGTTATGAAAAAAATGATATCCATTATTCTGTGCATTCTGCTTTTGGCAGTATTAACCACCGCAGTCTTTGCCGCAGGGGGTGTATCGTTCTCTATGTCGGCTTCTTCCACCAGTCTGCAGCGTGGTGATACCATCACCCTGACAGCCAGTGCCTATTCTGGGGAACCCGGTACCAGCTATGGCTTGATGCTGGCCTATGACCACTCCGTATTTGAGGAGGTCAGCGGAAGCACAGCAGTGGCCGGTGCCCTGGTCAACAGCTTCAATAACGGCTTTGCCTTTATGTTCCAGACCCCTACCGCTTATTCCGGCACCGTGGGTTCCGTAACCCTCCGGGTAAAGGATACCGCAGCATTTGGCAATTTTACCATCAGCGGCAGTGCTTCTGTTCTGAACGGAAATGATGCAGTGTCTGCCAGTGGCTGTTCCGTGTCTGTATCCGTGGTCTGCAATCACAGCTACGGAAGCTGGACCAATCTGGACAGCACAAACCACCAAAAGACCTGCACTGTCTGTACAGATGTCCAGACAGAAGTCCATACCTGGGATAAAGGTACCACCGTGAAGGCGGCAAACTGCAAAGAAGGCGGTGAGGTGAAGTACACCTGCCCCACCTGTTCCGCAACCAGAACGGAAAATACGGAAAAGACCGATGACCACAAGTACGGAGCCTGGATAAAGGTAAGCGATACACAGCACAGTCGCACCTGCTCTGTCTGCACCAAGGAAGAAACCGTGAACCATAGTTGGGATGGCGGTAAGGTGACAAAGCCTGCCACTTGCAAGGAGACCGGCATTCAGACCTATACCTGCTCCGGCTGTAAGGGAACCAAGACCGAGGTGCTGGAGAAAACCACCACCCACAATTATGGCAAATGGACAAAGGTGGATGAAAACAACCATAAGCACATCTGCGCAGATTGTCAAAAGGAAGAAACCCTCGGCCATAGCTGGAACAGCGGTGCCGTGACCAAACAGCCCACCTGCAAGGAAGAGGGTGTGAAAACCTAAGATGATATGAAAAGCTTTGGTAAAGCGATCCTGATTATCATTGTTGCATTCTTTCTGATATGGGGAGTTTCAAATGTGAAAGCCTTGGTTTTAACAGCTATTTGGGGAGATGAATTGTCTGCCGACAGTATTGCTGGTTTTGATTATATGCATGCCTGGGATGGAACGCCAAAACACCGTGTACTTTGGTACTGGGGTTCATCTGCTACCGTGTATTATTATTCAGAATGCGGTGGCGAAAAGATTAAGCTGGAAAAGAAAAATGGGGCATGGACATATAGCGCACACTTGGCCAGTTGGAGTTCGACGGGTAGTGCAAGCGATGTGATAATTTGGCCATATTATAAAGATTGGGTTATTTAGTTAGCACGAGGGGGCGGTTTGCGTGAACCCTTTTGAAAAACAGCACCTAAAAAGCGCAGTAGCACACATTTTCAACTATATGACATAAAATTGGAGAATTTACATGATTGAGTTTAAGGGTTATATTTTCGGTGAAGCAGAAAAACATTTTCAAAAAAAGAATGCGGTATTTGGAGCCAAGGCGTTGCTTTTTGGGATGATCCTGTTTTTGCCTGTAATGGTTCTTTTGGCAAGAAGATTTGACAGCTGGGCAATCTTGGTAACGTATTTTTCATTTATGGTAATCTTTCCGCTGTTATGCTTCATTCCGCAGAGTCAAAAGAAAAGAAAACGCTAGCGAAACGGATTAAACACGAAGAAAAATTCCTTGAAGAAGAACTTGACGGTTACCGCGAGTATAAACAAAAGGTGAAATATCGTTTAATACCATTTGTTTGGTAACAATTATTTCCCTCTTTTAAGACAGGGGACGGTTCTGTGTCCTGAGCTAAAAGTTAGATTTTGTCATGAAATCGTGAGTTTTCTTCTGCAAATTGCCTTAAATAGTTGGCGTAGAAACGGAACTGTCCCCTGTGCCACTGCCATGTACGACAGTACCGGGAATTTGGTGTTGATTATGTTCAAAGCAACAAGCCACATTTTGAAGATCTGGCCTATGATGAAGAAAATTCATTTATTGAAGACTTGAAGAAAAAGGGGTTGTTATAATGGAATGGACGAAAAACTTAATTTCCTTTAGCAATTCTAAGAATGCTGGTAACTGCCCAAAGTGTAAAAGTGAAAACGTGGAAGCAACCGAGCATTTACACGGAAACAGAAAATCGGTGACGTTTGTTTGCAAAGACTGCAATGCTTCAATCCATTTTGACGGCATAGCGACCAAGTAATCGGGGGATGCCAAACGATACCAAAAATACAGAAGCAGAAGCGGTTAATAAGGCGGACAAGCCGCCCACCCACCGCAGATTTTCCCCTCCAACTGTAGATGAAGTCAAGAAGTTAAGTTAATACAAAGCACTGTGCAAAATCTGCACGGTGCTTTTGCTAACCGCAGTTAGCAAAAAGGCCGCATATTTTGCCTTATTTGTCAAGTGTTCTTTTCAAAAAAGTTACGAAAAAACTGAGCCCCGCATTCCTGTGAGACCCAGCCTTTCTTAACTTAGTGACATTGCCCAATCGGGTGGCGATTTTTATTGTAGAAGACGGGTGGTCCGGCGAAGATAGTCAGATAATCCCTTTTTATCGGGAAGCCGGTGTGCTATAATCAGGGAAGGTTATTACGGTTGAAGGAGTACGGATATGATTATTACGAATGTTCAGGGATTGCGAGATCCTTTTCTTCTTTTGGATGATGGTATTTACTATCTGTATGGAACGGGTGTGATCAATGACGATTGGGACAATACCGTATGGGCGTGCTATGTCAATGACAGCGGAAAACTGGACGGTGAATGGAAGAAACGGGAAAATCTTATTTACCAAAAGCCTGCCGATGTCCAAAAACAGTTATGGGCACCGGAAGTTCATAAATACAACGGCATGTATTATATGCTTTGTTCCTATTATTCTTCTAAGACAAAGCATAGGGGCAGCAGTGTTTTTCGTGCGCCTTCGCCTACGGGACCCTTTGTGGAAATAAGCGACGGTCACATTACGCCCCATCACAGAGATTGTATTGATGCTACCCTTTATGTGGACGATAACGGCCAGCCATGGTTGGTTTTTGTGCACGAATGGACTTGCACAGAGGATGGGATCGGCCGTATGGATGCGGCAAAGCTGTCTGATGATCTGACCCACCTCATTTCTGAGCCGGTTGAGCTGTTTCGCGCAGATAGTCCGTTGTGGACAAACAAAAATGTCACCGATGGCTGCTTTCTGCATAGATTGCGCAACGGGGCGTTAATCATGCTTTGGTCTAATCATGAGCAGGACGGTTACTGCATCGGTGTTGCTCACAGCAAGAGCGGTACGGTTGACGGACAATGGGAACACGAGAGCACACCGCTATACAAGCGAGGTGTTCTTGATTGCCACGACGGTGGTCACGGTATGATCTTTACGGATGCAGATGGCGCACAGTATATTTGCTGTCATTCTCCGAATGAACCTTGCCGGGAGTGTAAGGAACGCACTGTTTTGATTCCCATTGAGGAAAGAAACGGCACCGTTTGTATAAAAGAATCGCTGTCGGCATCCCAGACCGCAGCCAAAAGCAAGCGTAATCCATAGAAAAGGAACTTTACATATGAAGGAATTTGGAACACTTTATCCTCATTTTCTCCACGGCGCAGACTACAATCCCGACCAGTGGCTGTCCTATCCCGAGGTTCTTGAGCAGGACCCCCGGATGATGGCGCAAGCCCATTGTAACTGCATGTCTGTTGGCATCTTCTCCTGGGCTGTGCTGGAGCCTGAGGAAGGGGTATATCGGTTTGAGGAGCTGGATCGCACCATAAAGCGGCTGTCTGCCCGGGGCATCAAGACCATTTTGGCGACTCCCAGCGGTGCCCGTCCCCGGTGGCTGGCGGAAAGATATCCGGAAGTTCTTCGTGTCAATAAAGCCGGTCTGCGACAGCACTACAGCGACCGCCACAATCACTGCTTCACCTCCCCCATCTACCGGGAGAAGACTGTCGCTATCGACCGGCAGCTGGCACTGCGTTACGGAAAGGATCCCAATGTGATCTTGTGGCATATCTCCAACGAGTATAGCGGCGAATGCCATTGCCAGCTTTGCCAGGAAGCCTTCCGGCAGTGGCTGAAAAAGAAATATGACAACGATCTGGACAAGCTCAATCACGCATGGTGGAGTGCTTTCTGGAGCCATACGGTTACGGATTGGGCGCAGATCCATCCGCCCATGCAGACCGGAGAACCGGATCATATTATGACCGGCCTTTATTTGGATTGGCGGAGCTTCGTGACCCACCAGACCGTTGACTTCATGAAAATGGAGATCGACACCATTCGCGAGGTTTGTCCCAATGTTCCTGTAACCACCAATATGATGTGGACGCCTCAGCAGATCGACTATCATGACTTCAAGGATTATATCGACGTGGTTTCCTGGGATGCTTACCCCTCCTGGCACGAGAAGGATCAGATCCGCTGTGCGGTGGATGCGGCTTTCAACCACAATTATTTCCGCTGCTTAAAGCACAAGCCCTTTCTACTCATGGAATCGACCCCCAGCAACACCAACTGGCATGCGGTGAACAAGCTGAAACGGCCTGGAATGCACCGGCTGGCATCCCTGCAGGCCGTCGCCCATGGCAGTGACAGTGTGCAGTATTTCCAGTGGCGCAAGGGCCGGGGCGGCTCGGAGAAATTCCACGGTGCAGTAATCGATCACAACGGGAAAGCCTCCGGGCGGGTGTTTGAGGATGTTCGGCAGATGGGGATCAGCCTGGAAAAGCTGGACCAGGTCTGCGGTACAAGCACCCATGCCAAAGTGGCCATTGTATACGATCTCAAAAATCACTGGGCGCTTTCCAATGCCTCAGGCTTTATCAACGAGGATAAACAGTATGTTAAGACCTGCCTGCAGCATTACAAAAGCTTCTGGAAACGGGGCGTGGATGTGGATGTGATCAGCGTAGGTGAGCCTTTGGAGGGCTACGACCTGGTGATTATGCCCATGCTTTACAGCCTGCCCCAGGAACAGATCGAACGCATTGAACAGTATGTGGCCCAGGGCGGTACGGTGGTTGCCACCTATACCACCGGCTATGTCAACGAAACGGATCTGTGCTATCTGGGAGGCTTCCCCGGTCAGAAGCTGAAAGACGTTTTCGGTTTGACCGCCGATGAGATCGACAGCTTGTATCCTGAAGAACAAAATACAGTGCTTTGGGGGGAAGAATCCTATACTGTGGTAGATTACTGCGAACTGGTTACTCCCACCACCGCCCAGGTTTTAGGCACTTACGGCGCAGACTTTTATAAGGGCATGCCTGCTCTGCTGAAAAACAACTATAAAACGGGTGAGGCCTATTATATTGCCTGCCGGGATACCGGTGCGCTGACGGATCGGCTGTATGCCCAGCTTCTGCAAGAGCGGAAGATCAAAACCTATGCGTTGCCGGAGGGGGCCACAATTACATCCAGAGCGCAATATCTGTTTGTGCAAAACTACAATGATCACCCCATCACCGTGCCCCTTCCCGCCACTTACCGAGACTTAGAAACCGGAGCGCTATATAAAGGTGCCATTGCCCTGGAGGCCCTGGGAGTAGCGGTCCTATGCCCAGAGGCTTAATACAGATAAGACACGGCCTTAAATAAGATCCTATCACTGCCTGGGACAAGCTGTATTGCGGCTGCCCCAGGCGGTTTTTGCGTTTTATGGGGAGGAGAATTCAGCAGGCCGGGAGTCGGTTCCCTGCAGAGAAAATGCGGAAAAAATCCACTGAAAATATTGATATGTCGAAGATGATATGCTATGATTGCAGTACCAATTACTGCACCAAAGGAGGAACTTCTATGAATCTGTTTTCAGCAAGAAAAATGTTGGCTTTCCTTTTGGCAATGCTGCTGGCGGCTTCCTCGGCAGCCTGCACACAGTCTGCCGAACCCACGACACAAGCTGCCACAGAGCAAAGCGCAACGACAGATAGCACAACAGAACCTGCTGATCTGTTGACGGAGCTTGGCCTGACAGCTGAGGTAAAGCAGGCAGCCGGTCACACGGTAGAGGTGAATTCCGCGGTTTACTCCCTGCTGGATTTTGAAAATACCCAGGAATGGGAATTTGCCACAGCCAATCTGATCGATGCGCCTGAGAAATTGGAATTGACAGACGAAAAGGGGAATGTGATCTGGAGCCAGGCGGCCTTCAGCTTTCTCGATGACTATGAAAAAGCCCCCGATACTGTCAACCCCAGCTTGTGGGAGAACACCAAAAACAACCACGCCTACGGCTTGTTCAAGGTGGTGGACGGCATCTATCAGGTGCGCGGCTACGATATGGCCAACCTGACTGTGGTGGAGGGCGACAGCGGATGGATCCTGTTTGACCCCCTTATGAGCGTGGAATGTACCCAGGCCGCCATGGAACTGGTGAATCAGAATTTAGGTGAGCGCCCCATTAAGGCGGTGATCATTTCCCATCCTCATGTGGATCACTTCGGCGGCATCCGGGGTGTGATGGACCCGGAGGATGCGGCAGATGCCACCCTTACGATCCAGGACCAGCTTGCCTCCGGGAGCATCCCCATTATTGTACCGGAGGGCTTTGCCGAGCACGCTATCGCGGAGAACGTCTACGCGGGCCGGGCTATGTCACGGCGGGCCAATTACCAGTACGGCACCTTGCTGGAGCCCGGCGTTACCGGCACTCTGGCTATGGGCATCGGTATGGGACAATCTGTAGGCACCGTCTCGTTTATCATGCCCACCTACGAAATTACCGAAACCGGTGAGACGGTCACCATTGACGGTGTGGACTTTGTCTTCCAGCTGACGCCGGGTACCGAGGCTCCTGCCGAGATGAATACCTGGCTGCCCGGTTTCCAGGCTCTTTGGCTGGCGGAAAACTGCACCGGAACCCTGCATAATCTCTATACCCTCCGGGGCGCGCAGGTGCGGGACGGTGCTGCCTGGGCAAAATACATTCTCGACGCGCTGACTCTCTACGGGGACGAGGCCCAGGTGGTATTCCAGTCCCATAACTGGCCCCATTGGGGGAATGATGTGCTCAAGGCGTATATGGTGGATACCGCCGCCATGTATCAGTTCATCAATGATCAGACCCTTACCTACATCAACCAGGGCTATACCGCCAATGAGATCTGCAACAGGATCCAGCTTCCGGCGGCCCTGGAGAAGAACTGGTATACCCGCCAGTATTACGGCACTCTCTCCCATAATGCCAGGGCGGTATATCAGAAGTATATGGGCTGGTATGATGCCAATCCGGTGAATCTGAACCCGTTGACCCCCACTGAGAGCGCAAAAAAGTGGGTGGAATACCTGGGGAATACAGACGAGGTCCTTCGCAAGGCCAAGGAAGATTTTGACAAGGGCGAGTATCGCTGGGTGGCGGAGGTCACCAATACTATCGTCTTTGCCGACCCGGAAAATACTGCCGCCCGACTGCTGTGTGCCGATGCACTGGAACAGCTGGGCTACCAGTCCGAGTCCGGTCCCTGGCGCAATGCCTATTTAACAGCCGCGTTGGAGCTTAGAAACGGCAACAGCGTGGATAAAGACGCCCTGACCCTTACAGACGGCAGCCTGCAAAGGGAAATGACCGTGTCCATGATCATCGATTATATGGGAATCATGCTGGATAAGCAGGCCCTGGAAGATCAGGACTTTACCATCAATATCTATCTGCCGGATGTGGGGGAGGAACACGGCCTGCAGGTGAAAAACGGCGTTTTACTGCATTATGAGCATGCACCCCGTCCGGATGCGGACGTAACCGTCCGTTGCCCCAAGAACGCCTTGCTTTTCATTCTGTCCAACAATGCAGAGGGCGTTTCCAAGGCGGTGCAGGTAGAAGGCGATGCTGCCCTTCTTACCGCCTTTATGGAAGCTATGAACCAATTTGACACAACTACCGCACCTTCGTTCAACATCATCGAGCCCTAACTGTGGGGCTGCCGGAGCTCGTCCATAAGGAGGGATACTATGAAGCCCAAGACTAGACTGATTGCGTTATTTCTTTGTATTTGTCTGATTTTTACCATGCTTCCCCATGTCGCGCCACCGGCGGAAGCTTCCAAATTGGCCAGTGCTGTGGGACACTTTTTGCTATCCCGTGGCATTATGGCAGCCGTCACCGGTCTATCCGCCATTGGCAAATATACCGATAACACCGAGACCACGGCCATGATCAACAAATGGGTATTCGGCGTCATCGATACGGTAACGCCGGGCCTGGAAGCCATAGCGGAGCTGTCCGAGCATATGACGGCCCTTCACCGGGAGGTCATGGCAGAGCTGGACTTTATTGAGCAGAAGATGGACCGGAATATTTCCGGCATCGAAAGCGCCCTGGGCTCTGCCGCCGCCAACGATGCCTATGACAACTATTTGTCCGCATGGAATACGGATGTGACCGTTCCGTTGGCAGCCAATGGCTATCACCATGTGGTCAATGCCTACAAGACCTACCTGGAATTTGCGGGCAGCTACAAGACCGGCACCACAGTTGCCTACGGCGGCGTGCAGGTCACCGCTACCCAGGATATGGTAGCGGACTGCCGGGCTTCCTTCCGGTCCGCCCTGGAAGCCCTCAGCGGTGCGGTGTATGACGCCTCTGTTCACGGCAGTGATATGACCGCCTACTATGATCATGTGCTCTACGAGACCAATGCCATCGATCTGAAGGCAAGATCCGCCATCAATAACCTGATCGGCAGACTGCTCAATGCCTCCGATGCACCGGCCGGAAGCCGATACCTTGACCGTGCCGCGCAGGTGGCATACGCCTACTTTCCCTACAGTGAAGATCAGGCGGCTTTTGTGGATGCGGCCATTATGAAGCAGTCCAATGAACTGACGATGGCACTGCTGGCGTATCAGGAGTTTATCGGCATGCGTACAGAGTATTGCCAGGCCAAGTATGCGGCGCTGGAAGCTTCCGGTGCTTCCGACGAAGCACTGGAAACTCTGCGCTTGCAGTTGGAGGCTTACTGCGCGCCCAACAGCAGTATTTTGGATCTGATCTACGGCGGTCCGGCCTGCACCCATGTGGGCGGCGCTACCGCGTCAATGAATACCTGGCTGTCCGACCCCATCTACATCTCCAATGCCAATAACAGCTATCTGTATTTGGAGGATTACATCCGTGCCACCAATACGGACAGAGTTATACTGACCAATACAAACTTTTCTGCGCAAAGTGATTTTGATACCATTTTGGCAGAGTCTGAAGAGGGGACTGTGGCATCGGTCATTGATTCCATGATCAATTTTGCCATGATCGAGAGGGGATTTGTGGAGCCCCATGCGGTCAGCTCCGCGAATACGGTCCGGGAGCAGATGGAATTTGTCCGCCGCGGAGTGGTGGCCGCCAACCGGGACGGGAAGGCCACTGTCAAGTATGTATATCTTTTGGCAGATCCTGCTGAGGATAAGTCCGGCAGACTGGTGCGGGATCTGAATGTGGACAAGACCACCGAGGATCTTGCGTTTACGCCCCTTATGGGCTTCCGCTTCGGTGTTCCCCATGTGGACTATTACAATCTGCGGGGTGTCTACTCCGATGGCTGTAACGGACTTACTATGATCAGCAGTGCCGAGCTGCAGCACCTTGTGGACAACAATCCCCTGTCCTCTCAGGGCGGCGTTCTGCGGAACTATTTTGCCGATGTTCTGGGAACCTACCCGGAGGGTAGAGGACTGGTCGTGCTCACCAGTGAGGGAACGACCTCGGGAACCGGAGATAATCAGTATTATACGGAATACAAGGGCGTTAATATGCTCACTGCCGCAACCTTTGTGGCAGAGAACGTGACCCATGATGCCCTGGACAATACCAGCTATACGGTTATGCTGGCAGCTGAGGATACTACTTACGGCATTTTGACTGCCCAGTCGGATTCTCTGCAGGTTAGCTTGTCCGGTGAGGGCTATGACCCGGCAACCGGAAGAACAGCGGCTGCCTCCGCAGTCACCCTGACCGTTACGCCAAACGACTGCCAGAAGATCAGCCGGATCACGGCACAGTACCATGAAGATCCTACGGATCCTGCCAAGGTCACCTACACGGAGGTCCTTGTGGAGGACGCGATGGTCGATACACTGGCCTATGGGGATAACGGCGCTGCAGAGCTGGTGTACTATATGCCCTATACCAATGTGACCCTTGTGGTGGAAGGCCAAAGCGGACACCCCTACTCTCCGGACGGCTTCTGCACCGTCTGCGGCGCCTACGAACCGGCAGTCCGTACAGAAAAGGGACATCTGATCGCCAATGCCGGTCAGCTCTATTGGTTCTCTGCCGCGATCCGTGGGGATATGACCCATATCAGTGGGGATGACCTGCCCACATTGGATGCCGGACAGACCATGTCCGCCCTTTACGGCACGATTACCGCGCCGATTGATCTGTCTGTGGCGGAAGATCCCTGGGTCCCCATCGGCACCGCCGATGTACCTTACCGTGGAAACTTTGACGGAGGAAATCAGCCCATCACCAACCTCAGTGGAATGCTCTTTGGCTATGCCGATAGTGTAGAGCTGCGTAATATCGCCATTGAAAGCGGCTCCTTTGGCTCCCAAAACCAGGAGGATACCTATATTGGTTCTATCGTCGGATACCTCAACGGCAGCTCCGGTATGATCCATTGCTACAGTAAGTCCGTCTGTACCAGCCCTGCCTCCGTTGCTACCGGCGGCTTGGCAGGTACGGTCAATAACGGCACTTTGCAGGACTGCTATTACGCCGGCTCTTTGAGCAGTGTTTCCCAGGGGGTCGCAGGCGGCCTGGTGGGCAGCTGCGGAATGCTGGAAGTGGAGAATTGCTCGGTTGCCGCGGCAGTTCCCAAGAGCAAATCCGGCGGCCTGGTGGGCAGAGCTTCTGTAAGTCCCACCATAACCAACTCCTACTATGACACAGATTGGGTAGCGTCTTCCAGTGCCTGCTATTCCCATAGCAGTGTCGCGCCGGAGGCGGCCAAGTCTTACGAGGTATACCACAGCGGCGAGGTGGCATATCTGCTCAATGCCGGGCGGGAAGCCACCGTCTGGTATCAGACCATCGGTCAGCAGGAGTATCCCCAGTTTACAGGCTTACCGGTGTATTATGTCGAGGATGAAAACAGATATTCCAACGACCCCGAAGGCATCTGCACCCACCCGGAGGAAAAGCTGACCCAGACGGTTACACCGGGCTCCGGCACCCACACCATCCAAACCTCCTGCTCCTGCGACAAGTTCACCACCAGCGTGACAGAAGCTTGCTTTGACAACGATGCTGACGGTGCGTGCGATCTGTGCGGTTATCTCTTCCCCATACCCGGTCGCGTGGCGGCAGTATACGAAGCCGGTCAGCAGGTCAGTGCCCACGAATCCCTTGGGCAAGCCATTGCCGCCTGCGCCCAGGGGCAGTATGTGGTCCTGATGGCGGATGTGACCGAGAATGTGACGGTTTCTTCCAACCTATACCTGGATCTGAACGGATTTGTCCTTACGGGCTCTGTGACCGGCGAAGGCACCCTTCACGGTTTCGACAACTCCGGCGACGCATACACCCTCCCCACGGGACGTATCGAAGGAACCGTGTCCTGCAGACTGGCAAACAACTTCAAGGCCGATGTGACCGGGACAGTTAAGCGCTATCTGACCATTTCCGATGCTGCTGGCTATAGCTTCCACCGGATCTATTTGGGTATCACCCATATGAATCTGAAGCCTTCTGTGACCGGCGTTGGCTATAAGGCGCTGTTTGGCGCGGATGAAGCGGTGCAGGCACTGTTTGCGGAAACAGAGACCTACGGCTATCGTCTGTGGGTTGGAAACGGCACGAAGCATACCTATACCCTCGATGCCTCCGACTTTGTTACCGGCAAGGCGCTGACCCTGCGGCTCAGAGACTTTGATGTGGCGGGCTACGGTGAAACGCCGGTTTACGGACAGGTGTTTATGAAGCTTTCTGACGGCACGGTCATTGAAAGCGCGGTTTACAGCTACACCCTGCGAAGCATGGTGGAATACGTCGCTGCCAATATGACGAAATATAATCACAATCAGCTTACTGCGCTGCAGGCAATGCTCAACGAAAACGCGGATGCTGTAAAGGATTGGGATATCGATCCCATCCGTAATTACCAGGCGGAATAAAAAAGCATACAGCCAATGATCTCTGATTGAGATAATTGGCTGTCAGAGTGTCAAAAAAGCCGCAAACCGTCAAAATAGGAGCGAATGGAAAAAGAAAGCAGCGTCATTGCGAGGCCACTTGTGGCCGTGGCAATCCGTTCTTCTTAAGACCCAGAAAGGCTTGCTGCGCAAGATATTTTGACTTACTGCGCAAACCGGACTCTACCGTACCTATGTACG
>SVLB01000057.1 GCA_015068135.1 Oscillospiraceae bacterium
TGAACAAGAAGATAAGAATTTGCCGGCACAGCCGGAAGCCGTACCGGAAGAAAAGCCCCCGGTTTCCCAGCCGGAACCGACGCCCCAACCCCAACCCCAGCCCCAACCCCAGCCGCAACCCCAGCCTACATATGCCAATCCCACACCACCCCAGGGATGGCAGCAGCCGGTTTGGCAGTACCCCCCGGTTTATTGGCAGGTACCGCCTCAGCCTGTCAAGCCTCCCAAGCCTAAGCGGGAATCCACCGGTCGGGCAAAGAAGGTTTTTTCCTGCCTCGGGATCACTGCCATTGCCGCAGGCCTGATCGCAGTGAGCTGTTTTGTGACCAATTTGCTGGTAGCTGACCATTGGGCCGATGAAGTGGACGAGGTCTCCGAGGAATACGAGGAGCGTTACCAGGCACTGAACCAGGCGGCAGATAACCGGATCAATGTCCTTCAGGAAGAGCTGGATGCTTTGAAGGCCCAGATGGATGCCCAAAATGCCGGCTCTGAAGCTGACGAGATCCCGGAAGGCGCCATGCTTCCCGAGCAGGTGTATGCCACCAATGTGGATTCTGTTGTAGCTGTGACCAGTGAGATCGTGACCAACAGCTATTTTGGTCCCTCTCAGTCTACCTCCTCCGGCTCCGGTTTTCTCATTTCTGCCGATGGCTATGTGGTTACCAATTATCACGTGGTTGAGGGCGGCACGACCCTTTCTGTGATCACCCATGCCGGCATGGAGTACGAGGCAAAGCTCATTGGCTACGATGCCAATAATGATGTGGCACTGCTGAAGGTGGATGCTGCAGACCTGCCCTATGCCAAGATCGGAAGCAGCGACAGCCTCCAGGTTGGCGAGCGGGTAGCTGCCATTGGCAATCCCTTGGGCGAACTGACTGCAACCATGACCGTGGGTTATGTCAGTGCCAAGGACCGCATGGTCAGCACCGACGGCACCTCCATGAATATGATCCAAACCGATGCTGCCATCAACTCCGGTAACTCCGGCGGTCCCTTGTTTGATATGCACGGCAATGTGGTGGGCATCACCACTGCAAAGTACTCCGGAACCAGCACTTCCGGTGCCACCATCGAAGGCATTGGCTTTGCCATCCCTATTGATGATGTATGGAGCATTATTACCGACCTGCGTGACTACGGTCAGGTGAAGGGTGCTTACCTGGGCGTATATATCCGGGAGATGGATGCCGGTGTGGCCCAGTCTTACGGACTGCCTGCAGGTGTGTATGTGGAAAGCACCATGGATGGCTTCTGCGCACAGAAGGCCGGTATCCAGGCAGGGGATATTATCATCAATGTGGGCGGCTACGATGTGGCAAGCATCTCTGAGCTGTCCCGTGTCCTGCGGAAGTTTGAGCCGGCACAGACCACGACGATTACGGTTTGGCGTAACGGCGGTAAGGTCCACCTGGAAATCACTTTGGATGAACGTCCTGAAGAAGAGCAGCAGCCTGCCAAGCAGGAGGGACCCAGCACCATTATGCCGGAAAACGGCGATTATGATGACTGGTTCAAATACTTCTTCGGTGGCTGATCCCTATTTTTCCCAATGATAAATGCGCTGTCTTCCGCGGACAGCGCATTTTCATAGCAATGACTGCACGTTTGTAGCATTCGCGAAAACTGTCGATAATCTGCCGTTGCATTCTGCGGAAAGATGTTGTATGCTTATACAGTGAGTAATAGCGGAGGGAAATTGAATGCGAAAACTTGTGGTTGTGGATGAATCCCCCTGGGTTGTTCGTAAATTATCGACTTTGTTGAAAAATACTTATGAGGTATACGGAACCTCGGAGCCGTCTCAGATCATGGAGCTGCTGGAAACGGTAAAGCCGGATGTGTATGTGGCGGATGTGATGATGCCTGGGGGAGAGGCTATGGACTGCTTGCGCCATTTGTGCTTTTCCGGGAGTGCTGTCACTCTGATCGCAACCTCCCGATATGCGCCTGAAGGGCTGCTGGAGGAGCTGGAAAACCTGGGTGTCTCCTGCCTCATGGTAAAGCCGTATCTGATGCCTGCCCTTGCGGCAAGGATTTTGGAATTTGACAACAGAGCGATGTTCCATACACCCCAGGGAATAGTAAACACAACACTGCTGAATATGGGTTTTCGGCCGGACTTACAGGGCTTTCGGATCCTTGTGGAGGCCTGTGCCTATGTGATGGAGCATCCGGACTGCACCATGACCAAGGAACTGTATCCGGAACTTGCCCGGAGGTTCCAGGGAACGACCAGCCAAATCGAGCGCGCATGCCGGGAATGTATTTCCAAAGCATGGGCCATCCGGGACATTGCTTTTTGGCGGCAGTATTTTGCAGAAAGCCGTTTGCGGCAAAGAAGGCCTGTATCCAACGGTCATTTCTTAAAGCAGATGGCGGTGTGCCTGAATATGCACCAGGGAAATTTATTGTAAAAATACTGTAAATTACACAGATTTCTACTGGATATTTTTATGGGATTGCGCTATAATAGACTGGAATATGTAAAGAGGTGATCCCGTGAAAAAGAAAAGAACCTGGCTGAAGGTATTTTTGATCATAGTGGGAGTACTGCTGTTTCTTGCGGTGCTGGCTGTTGTGCTTGGTCTTCTTTATATCAACAGCAAATTAAATCTGATGAGCAGACCTGTGGGAACGGTGGGAACCCCCTCTCCGTCCCAAATGCTGGAATTCAGCATAGAGAACACGGATGTTATGCCGGAGGATTATACCGGCGAGATCCTGAATCCCGAGGATATCGAATGGGAGACCCTTCCGGATGCACCCATTGAGACGGAGGAGGACATTGTCAATATTCTGCTGATCGGTGCAGACCGGGAAGTAGGTGGACGGTCCCGCTCTGATGCCATGATCCTTTGTACATACAACAGGAAAGATGGGACGCTTTTATTTACCTCCTTCATGCGCGATATGTACCTTCCCATTCCCGGCTATGCGGATAACCGAATCAATGCCAGCTATTTCTTCGGGGGCATTCCGCTGCTGAACAAATGCATTTATCAAAACTTTGGCATTGAGATTGATGGCAATTTCCTTGTGGACTTCGACAGCTTCATCAACGTGATCGATGCGGTGGACGGTGTGGACATTACGCTGACTGCTGCAGAAGCTGACTATATGAACAATCCGGGGCGGTGGTTTCCGGAGGACAGATATCTTGCAGGCACATTCCGGGAGGGTGTGAACCGCCTGAACGGTGTGGCGGCGCTGAGCTATGCCCGAAACCGCAGTATTGGTATGTGGGACTTTACCCGCACCGAGCGCCAGCGTAATGTGCTGTCTTCGCTGTTTAACAGATGCAAGCAAATGAGTATTTCGCAGTTGGACAGCCTTTTGGATGAGCTTTTGCCCCTTGTGACCACGGATATGTCCAATGGAGAGATTATTGACTTGGCTGTCTCTGTGATCCCGGATATTTCCAGCATTTCCGTCAATACTCACCGGATCCCTGCAGACGGTCTTTGCAGAGATGCCTGGGTCAGCGGCATGGCGGTTCTGATCCCGGACCTGGAGCGCAGCCGCCAGCAGCTGGAAGCATTGATCTTCGGTGAGCAGCTGGAGGAAACTCCCTGACGGCTGCAATCGGAAAGTTATTTTTACTCCCCCATGGCACGCAATGTTGCTGTGGGGGAGTTGTTTTACAGACAACAAAATAACGGGCAAAAAACCGGCGCGTGAATTTGTTTTTCGGGTGGAAATTAATTCCAGCAGTAATAATGAAAAATGTGAGATTTTTCGTCATAAAATGCATGATATTCAATAAATTAACAATTCTATGGGAAGTTTTTTGCATTTCATAATTGACAAACGGTTTTGCACAATGTATAATGAGCGGCAAGAGAAGACAGATCTGTCTTCGGATAACTTACGCGGTGTAAGCGCTTTTATTCCTGGGTTAGATGGCGCTTCCCTGCGGCAATTGGAGGGATCGGTAATGGAGCTTACCAAAAGTGAAATGGAAATCATGGATGTCTTGTGGGCATCTGACGTACCGCTGTCCAGAGCTGATCTTTTAGAGCGCTCTGAGGAAAAAACCTGGAAAGACAGCTCGGTACATATTTTACTGAACAGCCTGCTGAAGAAGGCAGCTATCAAAGAAGCGGGTTTTGTTAAGCGCAGCAAGACCTATGGCCGGACCTTTGTACCCACTTTGACCAGAGAGCAGTATTTTGCGGGCACGATCTTCTGCCATCGGCATAAGCCTGAGGTGATCGGCCTGTTTGAGGCCCTGCTGGCCCGGGACGAGGTAACGCCGGAAGCATTGGAAAAGATCGAAGAAATGATCAAAGAAAAGAAAAATAAATAATAAAAGAAGCCGTCCGGAAAAACCGGACGGCATAAATTTTTTTACAGCAGGGGCTGCAGACGCTGCTCCAGGGTTAGATAGTCATCGACGGTGATGAAATTGAAATCGGCAAGATATACGGATTCGTCGTTGCCGCCGGGACCGTAATCGTCACCTACATATACCACTTCGTCATGGGAAATGCCATGCTCCTTACAGTAAAGGTCCAAGGCGTAAGCCTTGTCATAGGGAGCGGGGGCCATATCGAAGGAGGAGGATCCACCCACAAACACGATGTAATCGTGGAAAACGGCCTTGATGTCCTCGTAAATGGCTCTGCGCTTGACCCGATCCGGATCGAACGCCAGCTTGTCCTCGATTTTGGCGGCGGTACCCAGAATAGGGAAGGTAATGCAGCCGGAGGGGTGGTATTGCACATTGTCACCGGCAAAGTCGGTAAAGCCGTACTTTTGCCGCATGGCAGTGACACGCTCCTCAATACTGGGGATATTGATGGGTACCTGGATGTCCCGTACCACATCCAGATCCTTGGTTTCGGGATTGTACTTGCAGTACTGCATACCGTAGTTGCCGATAATGTCGATGGGGAATTGCTCCATCTGATCGAAGACCCGGCGGCAGGTGCCGGCGCCAACCATCAGAAGCTTATACTTCTTAGACAGCTGGGTCAGAAGATTTCTGTGTTTTTCGCTGAGCTTGGATTTGTGCTGGGTCAGGGTGCCGTCCAGGTCGAAGGCCACCAGCTTGATGTTTTTTCTGCTGAAATACAGATCGTACAGCCACAAAACTGTATAGCGGTCCTTCAGATCCTTGGCATACAGGATCGCATCGGCCAGCTTTTCCTTGCCGTAGCACTTCTCGAATGCTTCATAGGGAAGCCCGACCTTTTCTACCATTTCCCGGAACTGGACAGCGGTGGGTGCTTCGGCAAGAACGGCCTTGATCTGCTCCCACTTTCCGAAAACAGCCTGACTGTCGTCTTTTTCGTACCAGCCCAGCTTATTCTGCAGGGCGATCACGCCTTCGGCAGAGGTACCGTAAACTCTGCGGATGTTGGCCTCCCAGTCGGCCTTGTCAAAGGTCCGGCGGAAGGGCTTTCCGGCCAGGATCTGCTCGCGGATAGCGGCGGTGACCACCGCGGAATACGCCACATCAATGCCGTGGGCAAAATAGGGCTTGTCTTCCAAAATGCCGGTGATCTCAAAGAAATGGGACAGATGATGCTCACTGCCGGAAGCGGGACGGGAGCAGTCCACATACGCCATGGCAACGCCCACGATCACCAGTGCCTCCATGAGGGCACCTACCGTCTTCTCATCCCGGGCTACCACGCCCTCAGCCATTTGAGAAACTTCCACAGCGCAGTTGTAGGCCAGATCGTAAACCATCTGACAGAAATACTCCCCATTGACCACGGAGCTGAGCTTCCAGTCGTTCAGGCAGGAGAACTTGCCGATAATATCGCCGTAGCCGGCACGGAGCATATCCATGGGGGCGTTCTTCAGCACAGCGGTGTCGGCAATGACGGCCTTGGGAGGACGGGCGTTCAGTGTCACCTTCATGCCCTCTAAGATCAGGGCACAGCCCACGGAAACATAGCCGTCCATGGAGGGGGCGGTGGCGACGATGTAATAGGGAAGACCGTGCCGGAAGCTGACATATTTGCAAAGATCGTTGATAACACCGGAGCCAATGCCAATGATCAGATCGGTGCTGCTTTCCAGGGCATCTTCCATTTCCTGGATCTTTTCCTCGTTGGGGATCACCACATCGCCGTTGGGCTTGAGGATCAGATTGGTGGCAACCTTGTCCTCCAGCAGCGCATGGACCTCCCTGCCGCAGGCGTTCCAGGTGTTATCATCACTGACCAGCATAATGTTTTGGTGATCGGAGCAGATCCTGGGAATCTGAGCCAAAACATTGCTTCCGATCAGAATATGGTCTACGGGGCAGTAGTGGCTTCTGCCGCACTGACAGTTTTCTACACCGCGAATCAATTCTTGAATAGTCATAGTAACCTCCTTACAAAAATACAGCAGTCCGGTAAGAGGCCCTCTCACCGTCTGCTGCCGGCCATTGTTGAGAATATGATATATCAGGATAGGAAAACTGTCAAGACTTTTGCCGGAGAAAGTTGATTATTGGGGAAGGGTAGGGGGCGCTTTCTGCAACGCCTCCAGGCTTAATTCCGCTGCCAGCTTGAACAGGGCATCAGACAGCACCTGTTCCGGCGGAAGCCCTGCATTTTCGGCGATCTGCATATAAAAACGGGCCACAGCCGGGTCCAAAAGAATACAAAACTGTGTCATAGGAACCTCCCATGAAAAATCTATTTCATCCTATGCAGACACTTGACAGACGTGATACAATATATAAAGTAAATTTTACCTTGAGAGAGGATGAAAATACATGGCAAAGGAAAAGAAAGTAACAGAGATCACCGATATGGAGGTAGACTTTGCGCAGTGGTTTACGGACGTGTGCAAGAAGGCCCAGCTTATCGACTATTCTTCCATTAAGGGCGTGTTTATTTACCGTCCCTACGGCTATGCCATTTGGGAGAACATTCAAAACATTATGGATAAGGAATTTAAGAAGCAGGGCGTTGAAAATGTGTATATGCCCCTTCTGATTCCCGAAAGCCTTTTGCAGAAGGAGAAGGACCATGTGGAGGGCTTTGCTCCTGAGTGCGCCTGGGTCACCATGGGCGGCGGCGAGAAGCTGGAGGAGCGCTATGCCATCCGTCCCACCTCTGAGACCCTGTTCTGCGAGCATTTTGCAAACGTTTTGCAGACCCACCGTCAGCTGCCCATGAAGTATAACCAGTGGTGCAGTGTTCTGCGTTGGGAGAAGACCAGCCGTCCCTTCCTGCGCCATAGAGAATTTTTGTGGCAGGAGGGTCATACCATCCACGCCACCGCCGAGGAGGCCAAGGACTTCACCGAGACTATGCTGAATGTCTATGCCGACTTCTGCGAGAACGTACTGGCTATGCCCGTGACCCGCGGTCAGAAGACCGAGAAGGAAAAGTTCAACGGCGCCGAGGCTACCTATACCATCGAGTGCATGATGCACGACCGGAAGGCTCTCCAGGCCGGCACCTCCCACTACTTTGGCGACGGCTTTGCCAAGGCCTTCGGTATTGAGTTCACCGATAAGAACAATCAGAAGACCAACCCCCATGAGACCTCCTGGGGCGTTTCCACCCGTCTCATCGGCGGTATCATCATGACCCACGGTGACAATAACGGCCTGGTTCTGCCTCCCAAGATCGCACCTACCCAGGTGATCATTCTGCCCATTGCCCAGCATAAGCCCGGCGTTTTGGAAGCTGCCGGGGAGCTTCAGGATCGGCTGAATGCCGCAGGCTTCCGTGTGAAGCTGGACGATTCCGATAATTCCATGGGCTGGAAGTGTGCCGAGTACGAAATGAAGGGCGTTCCCCTGCGCGTGGAGTGCGGTCCCCGTGACCTGGAGAACGGTCAGTGTGTCCTGGTTCGCCGTAACGACGGTGAGAAGACTGTGGTTGCCCTTGCTGATCTGGAAGCCGCTGTTGCCCAGCAGCTGGAGCTGGTCCATCAGGGCATGTACGAGAAGGCAAAGAAGAACCTGGAAGACCATATTTATGAGGCCCATTCCCTGGAAGAGGCCAAGGAGCTCCAGGAGAAGAACGGCGGCTTCATCAAGACCATGTGGTGCGGCGAGCTGGAATGCGAAATGAAGATGAAGGAGCAGGCGGGAATGTCCTCCCGTTGTATGCCCTTTGCTCAGGAGCATTTGGGCGATACCTGCCCCATCTGCGGAAAGCCCGCAAAGACCATGATCTACTGGGGCGTAGCGTACTAATTATCAATTCATAATTATAAATGATAAATTATGGGGCTGTTGCAGCATTTTGCAACAGCCCCTTTGATGTAGATTATTTTTCAAACGTAAAAGCTTCCCAGGGCAGGTTCACTTCCTTGCCGCCGATGATGATCTCATCAATGTGCATGAGCAGGGGGAAGTCCTTCAGATCCACCTGACCCAGCTGCGCCTTGGTCTTGATGGCCTTGGCAACGCGCTCGGCAACCACCAGAGATTCCAAAGTCACGCCGTTGAGCTCTTCCTTGGCCTCCTGGATGGTCAGACCGCGGCCCAGCAGAATACCGACCAAACGGGTGCGGCCACCATAAACGGTCACGTACAGATCGCCATAGCCGATCACCTGATTATCCAAAGTCAGTGCGCCCTGAATGTCCAAAAGCTTTGCCATTTCCCGAACAGCCTGACCGAAGATGGCGGCCTGGGAGTTAAAGTGCAGCTCGCTGTCGATGCCGAAAGCCTTCTGATTCAGGCCGATGGTCAGGGCAATGCCCAAGGCATAGCCGTTCTTCAGGGCAACAGCACTTTCCACACCGATCACGTCGGTGGAAAGGCTGATGTGATAGTAATCAGTAGCCATGGCTTCCTTGATCATTTTCAGAATGCCCATGTCCTTACCGCAGAAAGCGACCTCGGTCTGATCGTGGGCGACCAGCTCGTAGCTGGTGCAGGGACCGCCGATGGCGTTCAGGGAAAGCTTTTTGCCCAGGCTGTCCAGCTTCTCCTGCCAGTAGTCCAGATAGGTGATCAGCTTGCCGTCGGGCAGGTTCATCAGACCCTTGGTCACGGAGATCATGGGGACCTGCTCGTCCAGCTGGGGCAGAACATTTTCTGCGTACCACTCTACGCCAAAGCTGCTGACACCGCAGATAATAAAGTCAGCCCCTTCGATGGCCTGCTTCAGCTCCTCAATATGGAAATACTCCACACCGGCAGGGAAATCCTTGGTAAACTTGGGATGGCGGCCGGTCTTGCGGCAGGCATCGATGATCTCCCGGTCCAGGTGGGTGCCCACCAGACGGACAGTGTTTCCGTTCTCTCTTGCGGGGAATGCCAGGGCAGAGCCCATCATACCCGCACCGATAATGGTAATGGTCTTCATAGGGAACCCTCCAAAATATTTATATTTCGCCCGTATTATAAGTCAACCAACTTGTGAAGTCAACCCCGATTCGGGGATGTTGCATTTTTTTGAACAGTTTGGTATACTATGATAAAAAGCACAATGGAGGTTACCTATGGAAACATTTGATAAAATCCGTAAACGCAGCGAGATCCCTCTGGAAGACACCTGGGCGATCGAAGATCTGTACCCTTCCGATGAAGCCTGGGAGGCAGAATTGGAAGCACTGACCCGGGACAGCGAGACCCTGGCCTCCTACGCAGGCCGCCTGGGCGAAAGCGCCGAAACCTTGTACAATTACCTGTATACCATGGAGCAGGTAAATGCCAGGGGGGAGCTTTTGGGCAACTACTGTATGCGTAAATCAGACGAGGATACCCGCAATGCCACCTACCAGGCAATGTCCGGCAAGTTTATGGGGGTATATGTGGCGCTGAGCGCGGCAACCAGCTTTGAGACTCCGGAAATTATGGCGATTTCCGATGAGACCCTTTTACATTATTATAATGTATATCCTCAGCTGGAGCGTTACCGCCGTTACCTGACGGACCTGCGCCGTAAGAAAGAGCATATCCTCAGCCCCGCAGAGGAGAAGCTGCTGGCGGCTGCCGGTGAACTGGCACAGACACCGGATACGGTCTACGGTATGTTTGCCGATGCGGACCTGACCTTTGCCGATGCTATGGATGCGGAAGGCAAACCCCATCCCATCAGCCAGGGGACTTTTGTAGCCTGCCAGGAGAGCCCGGACCGTACCCTTCGGAAGAATGCCTATGAGAGCCTTTATAAAGGCTTTGCGGATTTCAAGAATACTGCCGCAGGTCTGCTCAATGCCCAGAATAAGAGCCTGAAGTTCTTTGCGGAGGCAAGAAAGTACCCCAACGCCTTTGAAGCCTCCCTGGATAATACCAACGTCCCCACCTCTGTGTATCTGAACCTTATCGAGGCAGTCCATGCCAATTTGGATAAGATGCACCGCTATGTTTCTCTGCGCAAGAAGCTGCTGGGGGTGGAGGAGCTCCATTTCTACGATGTCTATGCACCCCTGGTGTCCGACGTGGACAAGAAGATCCCCTATGCCCAGGCAAAGCAGACGGTCTACGATGCCCTGGCACCTTTGGGCGAGGACTACCGGAAGATCCTG
>SVLB01000013.1 GCA_015068135.1 Oscillospiraceae bacterium
CAGGTTGCCGGTGCGGTCCTTCTGAATATGGAGACCGGTGACTACTCCGTGGCCCGGGCAAAGACCGTGATCATCGCCACCGGCGGTGCAGGCCGTCTGCACTATCAGAATTTCCCCACCTCCAACCACTACGGCGCCACCGCTGACGGTTTGATCCTGGGTTACCGTGCCGGCGCTCCGCTGCTGTATCAGGATACCATCCAGTATCACCCCACCGGTGTTGCCTATCCCAGCCAGCTGTTCGGCGCACTGGTGACGGAGAAGGTCCGTTCCATCGGTGCAATGCTGGTCAATAAGGACGGCGAGGCCTATGCCCACCCCCTGGAAACCAGAGATGTTTCCGCCTCTGCTATCATTCGGGAATGTGCCAACGGCAAGGGTGTGGAAACGCCCCTGGGCAGCGGTGTCTGGCTGGATACCCCCATGATCGAGATGCTTCACGGAGAGGGTACCATCGAAAAGCGGATCCCCGCCATGCTCCGTATGTACTTGAACTACGGCATTGATATGCGCAAAGTGCCGATCCTGGTATATCCCACCCTCCACTATCAGAACGGCGGCCTGGAGATCGGCGGCGATGGCTTTACCAAGACCATCCCCAACCTGCTGGTAGCCGGTGAGGCTGTGGGCGGCATCCACGGACGTAACCGTCTGATGGGCAACAGCCTTTTGGATATCATCGTCTTTGGCCGTAATGCCGGTAAGGCCGCCGCTGCCAGGGCAAAAACCGTGGAATTGGGAAATCCCACCTTGACACACGTGGAAGAATATGCGAAAATGCTGGAGGAGGCCGGTGTGACACAGCAGGGCGTTTCTCCTCTGCTGCTTCCCAAATACGCACGGCATGAAAGGTAAGGCGATAGCAAATGGAGTGGCTGAAGGACTACTGGGATAGTGTTGCCGGTAGTGAGCTTTTCATTATTTTTGCGATCCTGGCCTTGGGTTACATAGTGGGACGGATCACTGTCTGCGGTCTGAATTTGGGTTCTGCCGGTGTTTTGCTGGTGGCCTTGGTATTTGGACATTTCGGCATGACCGTTCCCGATGTGGTGGGAGATATTGGTCTGATCCTGTTCGTCAGCGCTGTGGGCCTGATCGCCGGACCTAAGTTCTTCCGGAATTTCAAGGTCAATGCCAAGTCCTATATTTTGCTGGGCGTGATCATCATTGCCGCCGGTGCGGCTGCCTGTGCGGCGGGCGTCTTCCTGCTGGATGTCCCCTCGGATGTGAGTGCCGGTCTGCTCTCCGGCGCGCTGACCAGTACCCCCGGCCTGGGTGCTGCCAAGGAGGCCGTTGCCAACCCCGGCAATGCCGCTGCGGGCTACAGCATTGCCTATATCTTCGGTGTTGTGGGAGTGGTACTGTTTGTGCAGGTAGTCCCCAAGCTTCTGAAGGTGGATATGGAGGCCGAGCGTGCCAGATTTACCGCTGCTGCCGGTGTTCGTTTGGAGGGCAAGGAAAGGAAGCTCTTGGAGCTGGACAGCATGGGCTTCTGCGCTCTGGCGATCACCGTTGTGCTTGGAATCTTCCTGGCGAAGCTGAAGATCGGAAACTTTTCTTTGGGAACCTCCGGCGGTCCTCTGATTTTGGGACTGATCATCGGTCATTTCGGTAAGATCGGTCCTGTGAGCCTGCAGGTGAAAAAGACCGTTTTGGAAGCCGTCCGGGAACTGGGCCTGGTGCTGTTTTTGCTGGGTGCCGGTGTAGAGGGCGGTGCGGGCTTCCTGGATTGCCTGGCGGAAAATGGCGGCATCAAGCTGTTTTTGGTAGGTGCTGTGATCACCATGGTCCCCATGCTTGTGGGATACTTCTTCGCAAGAAAGGTCCTGAAGTTGGATATTCTCAATACATTGGGCTCTATCTGCGGCGGTATGACCAGTACCCCCGCGTTGGGAAGCCTGATCCGTGTAGCCGGAACGGACGATGTGGCTTCTGCTTATGCGGCTACCTATCCCTTTGCGTTGGTTTGTGTTGTACTGGCTTGCCAGTTCATCGGAATGATCCCGTTATAATTAAGGAGGAAACGAGAATGCGTGAAATTCAGGTGTCTGCCATCACGGATGTGGTGGAGCGGCTTTGCATCGAAGCCAACACCCACTTACCCAAGGACGTAAAGTGCGCCATCGAGAACTGCCGCGCTTGCGAGGACGGCTCCATTGCCCAGGGCGTTCTGGACAACATCATCGAAAACTACAACATTGCTGACCGGGAGAATGTCCCCATCTGCCAGGATACGGGCATGGCCTGTGTATTCCTGGAGATCGGTCAGGATGTCCACCTGGTAGGCGGCGACCTGCGGGAAGCTGTGGATGAGGGTGTGCGCCGTGGCTATACCAACGGCTACCTGCGTAAGTCCGTGGTGGCTGACCCCATTCGCCGCGGCAATACCGGTGACAATACCCCCGCTATGCTCTACACCGAGATCGTTCCCGGCGAGAATGTAAAGATCACCGTTGGTCCCAAGGGCTTCGGCAGTGAGAACATGAGCATGATCCGGATGTTCAAGCCCTCCGCAGGTCTGCAGGGCATCAAGGACTTCATTTTGGAGGCTGTGGAGACCGCAGGTCCCAACCCCTGTCCTCCCATGGTTATCGGTGTGGGCATCGGTGGCACCTTCGATAAGGCGGCTCTGCTTGCCAAGAAGGCCATTATGCGCCCCCTGGACACCCACAACCCCGACCCCTACTACGCAGAGCTGGAAGAAGAAATGCTTCAGAAGGTCAATGCCCTGGGCATCGGACCTCAGGGCTTCGGCGGCAATACCACTGCCATCGGCCTGAATATCGAGACCCTGCCCACCCACATTGCCGGTATGCCCTGCGCCATCAACATCAACTGCCATGTTACCCGCCACAAGACGGAGGTGCTGTAAATGGAAAAGCATATTACCCTTCCTTTGACTGAGGAGATCGCCAAGACCCTGAAGGCCGGCGACACTGTGTACCTGACCGGTACCATCTATACCTCCCGTGACGCAGGTCACAAGCGGATGTGCGAAAGCCTTGCCAAGGGCGAACCGCTGCCCTTTGACCCCATGAATGCCACCATCTACTACGTAGGCCCCACCCCTGCCAAGCCCGGTCAGGTCATCGGCTCTGCCGGTCCTACCACCTCCGGCCGTATGGATGCCTACGCCCCCACCATGCTGTCTGTGGGTGCCCGTGGCATGATCGGCAAGGGCGCAAGACTGCCTGAAGTGGTGGAAGCCATGAAAAAGTACTCCGGTGTGTATTTCGGTGCCATCGGCGGCTGCGGCGCACTGCTTGCCAAGTGTATCAAAGAGTGTGAACTCATTGCCTACGAAGACCTGGGCGCTGAGGCCCTGCGTAAGCTCTATGTGGAGGAGATGCCCCTGTTCGTTATCATCGACAGCGAGGGCAATAACCTCTACGAGTCCGGCCGTGCAGACTACCTGGCCAACCGGAAATGATCCATAAACGCAAAGAACCGGTGCAAATCTGATTCGATTTGCACCGGTTTTTGCTGCTGCAGTTGCGTTTGCAGACCGATTGTGCTACACTAGAGCAAATATCAAAAATGCGAGGACGATCCATGGCTGATTCTTATGTGATCTTGGTGGTTGACGATGATTTTTCTATCGTCAGCATCATCGAAACTGCCCTGAAGCAGGCTGGCTACCGGGTGCTGACCGCACATGATGGTGATACAGCCTGTCATATTGTAAATACAAAACAGCCCCATCTGATCATTATGGATGTGATGATGCCCCAATGCAACGGCATTCTTGCGACTATGCGTATTCGGCAGAGCAACAATGTTCCGATCTTGATGCTGTCAGCGAAAGCGGAGGGGTCGGACCGTGTGATCGGGCTGGAAGCCGGTGCGGATGACTACCTGGTCAAGCCCTTCTATCAGCAGGAGCTGCTTGCAAGAGTGCGGGCGCTTCTTCGCCGGTATGACGATCTGGGCTCTATCCGGGAAACGAGATCCGAAGATCAGATCCAGGTAGGCAGTATCATTCTCAATACTGCCGCAAAGCAGCTGATCGTCCGGGGCGATGCAGTCAGGCTCACCGCAACGGAGTTCAAGATCCTCCAGGTGCTCATGTCCAATCCCGGTCGGGTGTACTCTGCGGAGGAGATCTATGAGCGGGTATGGCAGAGCGATGCTTATGCTGTGGAGAATACGGTGATGGTCCATATCAGCCGGATCCGGGAGAAACTGGAGATCAATCCCAAAAAGCCGGAGTATTTGAAAGTCGTTTGGGGGATCGGATATGTCTTTGAAACGCCGTAATTATATCGCATGGATCCTGCTGGCGATAGCGGCTGTGTGCTGGGTCTTTGGTCAGCAGAAGCTGCATGGTGATGAAGGTGGGGACGTGGCTGCTACTACCCATCCCACAGCACCGCAGGAGTATCATCAGAAAACGGAATATGCCAATACCACTGCGGCTACGGAGTATACTTCGGAGGGAAACCAGACAGTGTTTCCTACGGTTGTGGAAGCGCGATCCCATAACGTCGGGGCATCTGCTGAGCCCCGGGCAGACAGGCTGGTGGGAACGGTGCTATCCTTTGCTGCCGGCGCCCTTGCAGTTGTGGGGATTTTTCTTCTTCGGCAAAAGGATCCCCTGTGCGGACCGGACGGGATCTTTGCGGTCTTTGCATTTTACGCAACCGTCAGTTATTTGCTGCAGAGAATAGGCCTTATACAATGGAGTCCCGGTTTTCGCAGTACAGCCTCCACGGGATCCCAGGCCATTACGGCATGGATCGTTCTTATGGGTGTTCGGGAGCTGTTTGGGTGGGTCCGGGCAGGATGCTCCCTGTCCTGGTGCATGGCCCGAAGAATCTCCGGGCGATTTACAAAGCCGCAGATATCCCTTCTGATGCTTGTTGGATGGATCGTTATGCTTTTGGGCATGTTCTTTTGGCTGGCCATGGCCCATATGTACATCCTGACGGACTTTTTGGCTTCCTTTTATGGCTACTTGGTGGCGGCACTGTTTGGTCTGGTCTGTCTTTGGAAATACGGTGCGGACCTGAATCATTTCCAAAAACAGCTTGACTGCTTTCAGCAGGGCCAAACCATTACCGTCGGTAACGGGCTGTTTGCCGAGACAGAGGCACAGCTTTTGGATGTTCAGGCTCGTCATGAGGAAGCGGTGCGTACCGCAGTTACCAGTGAACGGTTCAAGGTGGAGCTGATCGCCAATGTTTCCCACGATCTGCGCACGCCCCTTACCTCCATTCTTGGGTACAGCGAGCTTCTGCAAAAGGAAAGCTTATCTCCCGACGGTCAGGAGCAGCTTCGCCGTCTGTATGAAAAGGCGGGTTATATGAATGACCTTGTGGAATCTCTTTTTGAGTTGACAAAGGTTTCCAGCGGTGTCATAGAATGCAAAAAACAGAGGATCGACCTGATTCGCCTACTGGAGCAGACTGTGGGTCTGTTTGATGACCGGCTCGTCCAAACGGGACTGACGGTTAAGCGCAATTATATGTCCGAGGCGGTTCCGGTGGTCACCGATGGCGCAAGAATGCACCAGGTGTTTGCCAATTTGCTGGGAAACGCCATCAAATATGCCCTGACGGGTACCCGGATCTACCTGGAGGTTCAGGAAACAGAAAACAGCTGTTGTGTGCGTATCGTGAATACCGCTTCCTATGAAATGGACTTTAAGCCGGATGAGATCATACAGCGGTTCGCCCGTGGGGATAAAGCCCGGTCTACGAAGGGAAGCGGCCTGGGACTGGCCATTGCCCAAACCTATACCCAATCTGTTGGCGGCACTTTCCGGGTAGGGGTCGACGGCGATCAGTTCAGCGCGATCGTGGAGCTTCCCAAAACTGAAAGAAACTTGTAAGAATTATCTCATATCTTTGAAAGACACCCCCTGTACCATTTAGGAAACAGGGGGTGTTGGTTGTGTTAAAGGAAAAAGTAAGAGAATTTGATATACCCGGTCTGGTACGACGGCTCATTCTTTCCTGGTTACTGGCGGCTGTGACGGAGTATTGCATTCTGCCGGGCGAGCTTCGGGATTTGGACAGCCTGGAGGGGTTGGCATATATGTCACTGGGGCGGATAGTGGGGTTCACCTGCGGCTTTGCGGTTCTGCTGACTGTATCCTCATACTGCCTTTCAACCAAGATCCCGGAGCGGTGGGGCATTGCTGCGGCATTTGCGATCCTTGGCGCCATAGCGTTGTACAACTCGGCTACCTGGGCATTTTTTGGTGTTTGCGCACTGGTGCTGGTTATTTTGGCGGTTTTTGCGGTTTGCGGATGGGATCAGACTGCGGAGTGTGTTGTGCCTGAGAAAAAAGCGCACAAGTCCTGCATTTGGATCACCGTGGGTCTTTCGGTGGCGTTCTTTCTGTTTGTCAGTGCATGGACCGTAGGGAGAGTGTACAGCTTCAGTTCCCCAACCTTTGATTTCGGAATATTCTCTCAAATGTTTTACAACATGAAAGAATCCGGTCTGCCCATGACGACTGTGGAGCGGGACGGTCTGCTTTCCCATTTTGCGGTCCACGTTTCGCCGATCTGGTATCTTATGTTGCCGTTTTATTGGCTGGTTCCCACACCGGCTACTTTGCAGGTGCTTCAGGCCGCGGTGATCACATCGGCGGTGATCCCACTTTGGAAGCTTGGAAAATGCCATGGCTTGACCGGTACACAGCGGATGCTGATCTGCGCTGTGCTGCTTTTGTATCCGGCCTATTCCGGCGGTACAAGCTACGATGTCCACGAAAACTGTTTCCTTACGCCGTTGATCCTATGGCTGTTTTATGGTATCCAGCAGAAAAAGAAAACGGTCACAGCCGTTGCCACTTTGCTGACCCTGACGGTCAAAGAGGATGCGGCGGTATATGTGGGGGTCATCGCTCTGTGGCTGACGGTCAAAACGGTATTGCGGCCCAGAAAAATGGACATTCAGAACCTGATTACCGGGCTTACACTTCTTGCCGTTTCCCTTGGATGGTTCTTCCTCGTTACCGGCTATCTGGCAAAAAGCGGAGATGGTGTGATGACCTACCGTTATGACAATTTTATGTATGACGGTTCTTCTTCTCTGATCACGGTGATCAAATCCGTGTTCCTTAACCCCATGAAGGCGATCTACGAGTGCGTAGATCCGGAAAAACTGCAGTTCATGGCTATGACCCTATTACCTTTGCTGGGACTGCCGCTGCTCACAAGACGGTATGAGCGCTATCTTCTGCTGATCCCCTATGCCCTGGTGAATCTCATGTCCGACTATCAGTATCAGCACGATATTTTCTTCCAGTATACCTTTGGCTCCAATGGATTTTTGATCTATCTGACGGTTTTGAATTTGGCAGATATCAGGGTCAACTGGCGACGAAGTGCAGTTGTGATCATTGCGGCAGTCGTAAGTGCCGTATGCTTTGCCACAGTTGTCCTGCCCAAGGCGATTCCCTATCCAAGACAGGCCATCGAGTATCAGGACCATTACCAAAGCATCCGCAATACCCTGGATACCATCCCGGACACTGCATCGGTGACTGCCACCACGTTTTACACGACGCATTTGTCCCAACGGGAGGTCCTCTATGACCTTCGCTACTGCTCCCGGGAGCATCTTTTGGAAACGGAGTATGTGGCACTGAAGATATCGGCAACCAACGATTATAAAAAATATGCTACCGGCGGCAAGAACAATGGGTTTGATAACCTGGTGAAACTGCTGGAAGAAAATGGGTATAGCCAATACGCAAAGCTGGACGGCATATTGGTGATCTACCGAAAGCGTGCATAAGTAAGGGGCTGTTGCAGCATTTTGCAACAGCCCCTTGGCATTATTTCGCAGATATGGTATACTGTTTTACACATAAGGGGGGGAATGCCATGTTTATCTATCTTAACAAAGGGGAAAAGGATCAGTGGCTTCCGCAGCTTTTTGATCTTTTATACGAGAATATGCAGACAATTGCCCCCTCGGGGCTTTCCTATGAGGCGGAAAAAGCCCAGTGGCTGAAAGAGGTCTCTCCTGCTCTGGAAAAAGAGCCCCGGAAGATCCTTTTGTGCTTTGTGGGCGAGGAGCTTGCCGGATATCTGCAGTACTATATCCGGGATGGACTTCTCATGGTGGAGGAGCTTCAGCTGAAAAAGAAATACCAGCGCAGCTTGCTCTTTTATAGCCTTTGTAAGTATTTGCGGAAGGTTTTGCCCCAAGACCTGAAAACGGTTGAGGCCTACGCGGACAAGCGGAACGCAGCCTCGATCAGACTGATGGAAAGGCTGGGGATGAAGGTTTGCGAAGACGAAACGCCTGCTCCCTTTGTCCATCTGCGCGCCCCGGCAGAAAGCATCTACCGGTTCTTTATGGGTAATACGCAGCCCTTTTCCAGGGTGTGACAGTAGCGGTAAAGGGGGAGAGTGCCGGTTTCGTCGGCTTCGATAAGCCCCATACGCAAAAGGGTCATTTTGCGGTCAGGGTTGGCGGGGTTGAAGTCCGGCTCCATGATCACATTCAGCACGGCAGAATCCACAGTATTGGGGAATACCAAAGCGCCGTTTTCAAAGAAAACGGGCTGTTCCTCACTGAGGAGGATGCCGTCTTCTGCTTTTCTGTACTGCTTCAGGCTTACGGAACTGCCGGCAGGCAGACGGTAATGGCCAATGGCGTGATCACCTGCTACACGGAGGATCTCGGCTTCCCGGGGAAGGCCTGCGGGAAGAAGATAGGCGGTAGCGCAGGGACGGGAGAGCAGGGCTTCGGTATGCTCTTTATAGTCAATGGTGTGGTTTTCTTCCACTATTTCGCCGCTGGGGACGTGGAGCAGAGGCGTGGACCAGGAACCGGTGATCGTAGCGCCATGCTCCAATACAAAGGGCTTCTCATCCAGATAGCACTGGTTGGATTTTTCCATAAAATCCCGGCTGGCATGGACCGTAGCCAAAATTTCCGTATCATGCTCTGCGGTGTAGTCGATGACAGAGGAGGCCAGTACATAATGGGCCAGCACACGGCGCTCCATACAGCACATGCCCAGGTTTACCTGCCCGGGGGTTTCTACCAAAAAGGAAAGACTGTTTCTCGTTCCAAAATAGCTGCTGCCTGCGGCACCCCCTGCCGCAGAGGCAAGCTTGTCGTAGAAATGACTGCGCAGACCCAGGCTGCGGGCCTTTTCCATGGCGCAAAGTGCCATGTCCATGGCTGTTTTGGTCATGGCGGCAGGGTGATTCAGTGCGCCTGCACCGGTCTGCACCTCCATATCGGTACAGATATCCTCACCGGCAGTGTTGAATCTGTGCCACTTCTCGTGACCGTCGATGCAAACCTCCGGGCGGAACAGATTATAAGCGTTGACAATGAGCCGCAGCTCTTTGTTGTGCAGAAACAGGTAATCCCGGTTCATATCCTCGTCGGTGGTGGGGGACTTTCGGGTCACCTCGTAGGCACCGTCCAAGTTGATGCGGGGAATGATGTACACATCGACCCGGTCCAGTACCTTGCCGTAGTCTGCGCATAGGGAAGCCATCATGGCCAGCGCACCCTCCGTGGAGGCGGGCTCTGTGGAATGGCACTGGGCGTTATACTGAACGGTTGGCTTACCGTTCTGACGGATCACCTCTGCCGCCTGCGCCAGGGTCATATCTGCCACATTTTCACGGGTAAACAGTACCAAAGGCATAGTATAGCCGTACTTGGGAGATTTTCCCAAGCTGAAAATGTGCATATACGATGTGCTTGCGGATAGCTTTTGGAGAAAGGCTGCCATTTCCTCGTTGGTGGTCTGCTGATGGCGGCCGGGTCTGCCGGGTAAAAACTGGGGCGTGCAGAAAAGCTTCGCGTATTCCGCGCCCCAGGCATCCTTATGGGAAGTCAGCTGCTTTTCCAAAAACTCCGCAGTGTATTGCATGACATAGCCTGCTTCGTAGCCACCACCGGCCAACTTGTCCAGCTGGATATGCAGATGGGTGCTGCCTGTGTAGCGGATGGTCTGACAAAGGGAATTGTATCCCTTTTGGGAGACTCCGCAATGGTATAATCCATGCGCCAGGCCTTCATAGTGATAGACTGCACAACCGTCCTGGGTGGTCACCTCGGTGGGAGTGATCGCATTTTCCGGCTTTACCGCGGTCGCATACTCCCGGGTCTCCGGCACACCGGCATATAAGCCGCATACAGCGCCCACCGGCGCAGTAATCGTAATTGCCATGAAATGATACTCCTTTCGTGCCGTTTGAAATCAGTATAGCACAAATCCTGACAATCGTCTACCCGATGGTTAAAGATGTCGATCTTTCGTATAACTGCACGGGTTAACTGCACGGGTGCCTGTGAGAATACTTATTTGGATTCTTCTGACTTTTCGCAGGGAATTTCTCCGTGCTGACTCTCGAAATCCCGAACACATTGCCGAATGAGATGCAGAATTTGACCGTTACCGGACCGACCTTCATATTTTGCAATATAATACAGTTTGCAGTGCAGCTGGGGATCGATCTCGATTCCCAAATGCTTGTTGTTCTTGTTTCGCATAATCCACCTCAAATAATCTTAATTTAAGTATATTTTAAGATGATTATGTGATATACTGTCCTTAGTATACTTACTTCAAGTATACCAAATTTAATGGAGGGATAGTATGGCGGAGTTTTGTATGGACTGTTGGAACAAGCTTATTGGAACACAGGATTCTTCTGAAAAGTATATCCTGTCCCGGGATTTGGAGCTGTGCGAAGAATGCGGGGAAATGAAGCCGGTGATCATTGCTATAAAAAGGCGTTACATCATAAAAGAATGGTTTGCAAATATGCGAAAGGGTAGAAAGTAGCAAGGATTTTATTGCACTGCATCAAAAACGGTCCAAGCAAAAAGCTCCACGGGGATCTGAACGGATCACCGCGGAGCTTTTTACTCGCTATTGCATGGATTCGGATAGTGAGGAAATCGTAACTGTTTGCATAATTGCCTGGATATCGCCGCTGTGGGGCGGTTGGGTCCCCTCCTGCATACAGGCGGCGGTTCCGTAGGCGACGGCTTTTTTCAGAACCTCCCGGATGGCAAGACGGTTCCTCGTTCCGTCAAGAAAGCCGGCAATGGTGCTGTCGCCGGCGCCGATGGTGGACTTTACCTCCACGGCAGGGACTTTTGCGTGGAAGACCCCTTCCCGGCAGGCAAGGACAGCCCCGTCACCGCCCAGGGTCAGAAGGACATTTGTAACTCCGGCCCTGTGAAGCGCCCGGGCAGTGGCTACCGCATCCTCCAGGCTGTCAATGCTGTGACCGGAAACAAGGGCCGCCTCGTCCTGATTGGGTTTGATCAGCCAGGGCCGGAAGGCAACCAGCTTGGAAAAAGGAATGGTTCTGGAATCGATGATGATCTTTGCACCCCAGTCCTGAAAGGTCTTTAAAAATGCCAAAATGCTGTCAGCATCCATTCCGGAAGGGGCGCTTCCGGTAAAGGCGATAAAGGTGTTTTCGTCAACGGCTCCGATACGGGCGCAGACTTTTTGCAGCAGCTCCGGGCTGCAGGAAAAGCCGTCAAAGCTGATCCTGGTTTCAGGGAGGCTTTCTTCGTGGATGGTGATGTTTTCCCGGATCCGTCCCTGGGTGAGGATGGGAAGGATCTGCAGTCCGTCGGCTTCCAGGGCAGCCTGGAAGGGGGCGGCATTTTCTTTGCCCAATACCACCACCGCTTCGTTGAGGATCTTGTTTGCCAGCAAAGCCCGGGAGAGGTTGATGCCTTTACCGCCGGCATCCACGGAGCCGGTTTTTACGAAATTTTCGTGGTAGAGGGTGAGACCTTTGGCTGTGCAGTGGACATCAAAGGCAGGATTTAAGGTAATGGTGATAATTCTCATAGTTTCTTACCGTGTTCCAGAAGATATGCCTCGGCCTCAGCACTCCAGGAGCCGTCGTTCTTTGCCACCAGCTCTGCAAGGGTTTGATAAAGGGCATTGGTCTTGCCCAGCTCAGGCAGGTCCTCCAGGGCGATGAGGGGCAGATCCAGGTCGTTATAGCATACTTTTTTGGCACCGTTGGGGGTATCCATGGCGTAAAGGGTCTGTTCCACTGCGTTCAGGCCCATAATGTGGGAAACCATCACACCGGCATTGATCCGGCCTTCCTCCATGAGGCGGATCACGTCGGTCATGTCCTCGGGAATACTGCCGGCAGTGCCCACAACATGGATGCCGTCGTAGTGGATCCTGTAAAGGTTCAGCGCGCCCATCATATGATGGTCGGTGGGACCGGCGAAGAAGTTGATACAGCCGTCCTCCCGGCAGATGGCCTCTGCCAAACTGAAAAGACCCGGTACGGGGACCATTACGAATACATCGTCAAAACCGCCCTGAGAAATGTCCAAAAGGGCCTGGGTCACGTCTTCCATCTGAGAGGTGTTTACATAGCGCAGGTCTACACCACGCTTTTTGGCATTTGCTGCCGTGCATTTGGACGCAGCATAGGCCAGCCGCTGGGCATTGATGTCCGTGACCACTACCTGGCTCAGATCGGTATAGCCGCAGGCAATCTCCACCGCGCCGATGCCCATGGGACCAGCACCGCCCAAAATGGCAAGCTTGCCGCCCTTTTTCGCACCGTCGAACCGTTCATAGGTGGTGTAGTCGGTGTGATACAACCCCTTAAAGCCCCGGAGGATGCAGGCCAGGGCCTCTGCCAAAGAGCCGTTGTAATAGCCCTCGGCGGCATAGGGCAGAAGACAGCCCCGGTCCAGCACGATCTTCGGGACTACGGCGTATTGGGTGTTGCCGCCGATGTAAGGATAGGAGTAACCGGGGTCGTAACCGGTTTCCAGCTTCAATGCGGGCTGAATGACCACCTTTTGACCGGGCTGCCACTGGTTTTTCAGGTTCTCGCCAACCTCCAGGATAATGCCGCACATTTCGTGACCGATGATCACGGGGTTTTTATCCACATCCGGGGGGACACGCTTGTGCCGGGGCCCCTGCTTGACGGCCTTATAGGTGGAGGCGCACAGACTGTCGGAGACCACCTTCATGAGGATCTCATCCTCGGTGATAGGGGGAAGCTGGAATTCTTCCAGGCGAATATCGTTTTCTCCGTACAAACGGATACCTTTTGTGTTCATTTTTCTACTCCTTTCCGGGGCTTGAGAGAGCCGGTGGTTTCGATAATGTCCGCGCCCAGGGCCACGGCTTTTTGGTATTCTTCTTCGGTGCTTAGGATCCAAACGCCCAGGGCGCCATACTGCTTGATCTTCTGAGCCAGGTCTTCATTCAAAAATTCTACGGTCACCCAGCTTGTGTCCTTGTTTTTATATGGTACCCAAACGGTCAGCCGGTCGGGGCCGACAGAACCGCTGAGCAGGGCCAAGGTTTCATCGTCGATGGCACCGTCGTAATGAAGCTCAGCCTCCGGGAACCGCTCGGAAAGCATAAGCAGATTCCCGGCCCGGGCGCAGGTAAAGGCCAGATGGGCATGGGAGTCTTCCAGGATATTCAAAAAGGCCGTTAGATCCGGCTCTGCAAAATGCTCAAACTTATTATCGATCTTCAGAGGGATTCCGGTCTTTTCGGAAAGCTTCAGCACATCCTCCAAACGGGGAAGCTTCTCGCCGACGAAGGCGGGGGAGAACCAACTGCCAAATTCGTAGGCGGCAAGCTCCTCTAAGGTGGTGTCCGCTATTTTTTTCTGCTCCGGCAGGGGCGTGCCGTCGGCGAAGCGGCCGGTCCTGTTCAGGGTGTGGTCGTGAAGGATGATAAATTGTTTATCCTTGGTAACGGCAGGGTCCAGCTCGATCACATCATAGCCCTGCTCCACCGCTCCCCAAAAGGCAGACATGGTGTTTTCGGGGAAGTCGGTAGATACGCCCCGATGGGCCTGTAAGCGTACTTTTTTCATAGGCGCGTCCTCCTTTACTTTCTTAATGACGATTATATGCTGTTTGACGCTTTTCGTCAACGGATGTACGGCAAAATGACCGGTCTGATCAAAATCAGCCCGAGAACAGCTGAGAAACGGAACAATACGGTCACAAAACGGTCAATCTTCGTTGACAGCAGCCTGTCTTCCTGGTAGAATGGAACCATGATCTACACAGAAAGAGAGGAAAAGATCCTCGAGTTATTGAAAGACACCTCCTCGGTGGATGTAAAGACCCTGACCCGGGTCCTTTACACAAGTGAGGCAACGGTGCGCAGAGATTTGCGAAAGCTGGAGCAGAAAGGACTGATTCTCCGTTCCCACGGAAAGGCCATGCGCGTCAGTGCTTACGCCGATCAAAATGTCGGTTTTGACCTGCGGGAGCATTTATTAAGCCCAGTCAAGCAAAATCTTGCCAAAGCCGCCGTTGAACGGTTTGCGGCAGAGGGCAGTGTGGTGATGCTGGATGCCTCCTCTACAGCCATGTGCGCGGTGCAGTATTTGGCGCAGAAGAAGGACGTGATCGTAATCACCAGCGGCTTGAAGACCCTGGGGTTTCTGTCCCAAACGGAGCTGAAGTTCTTCTCTACCGGCGGTATGGCCATCAACCGGTCCGCATCCTTTGTGGGGCAAACAGCCATTGCCGCGGTCAATGCCTTTAATGCCGATGTGGCCTTCGTCTCCTGCCACGGTCTGAGCGAGGACGGCTTTGCCACGGATACCTCCATTGCGGAAAATGATGTGAGGCTTGCCATGCTGAACCGGTCCAAACGGAAGGTTTTGCTTGTGGACAGCAGTAAGATCAACAAGGGCTGCTGGAACAATCTTTGCCACATTTCTTTCTTTGACGATGTGGTGTGCGACCAGGAGCTGCCGGAACCGATCCTGTCCTCGGTCAAGAATTTTCACCTGATAAAATGATGGAAAAGGTGCTGTCTTGTCAGGGAAAACGGATCCGCAAATTGTAGGGATACCCGTACTCGGTTGTCGGAGATACAAAAAACAGCACAAAGTCTGCAGAAAACAAGCAGGTTTTGTGCTGTTTTTTATTTTGGCTGCGGTCACCTCAGGATACGTGACCCTATAAAAAAAGGTTTTGAGACGGTGACGTAATATATATGCAAGAGGGCCGATGTGGGCATCGCCCCCTGCGGGGGCGCTTGAACTGCATAGCATGGACCTATTAATTACAAAAACGTAAGTAACTGATAATTTTTCTATCGGATGGGTCAGGGGCACAGTGGGATGGCCACCCCGGCAAAATGCTGTAAAACCGCCTATCCGTTTTGGTTAATATGGATAATCTTTCGGAATGCTCGTGTTTTTTATTGACAAATGCAACAATTCACTATAACATACAATTATGTAAGAATAGGGGGAAAGTGCCCCATTCTTGCAGGATGGATGGCATAACTTAGTATCAATTCCGTAAAGAATTGGTAAATTCATCCAAAATATTCTCTGAAGGGGGATCCATTATGAAGAAAAAACTGTTCTTTATGCTTCTGCCGGTGCTTTTGATCTGCACCATGCTGGCAGTTGGCGCCTCCGCCCAGGATGGAGTGCAGGACACAGCTTCTGCAGTTTACATCGACGCGGATGGGATCATGGAACACTGTCTTTGCGGCAATGCCTTTGTTGCAAATGCAGAGGGAGAGGTACGCTATCGCAGCGCGAAGCTGGCAGATGACTGTATCGGTGAATGTGAGGGCGAGATGCTTCAGTGGCAGCCCACCGCCACCATTCCCACTGCGGCAGGCAACTGGTATCTTACCCAGTCCTACACGGCCACCGCATTGACCATTATTGGTAACGATCTGAATCTTGACCTGAACGGTAAGGTCGTTACCATGGGCCAGGGCGGTGCTGCCCGATTCCTGAGAATCGACAAGAATGTTAGCATTACCGATACGGTGGGTACCGGTGCCTTTGTGAAGGATGCCGCGACCTCCTATACCGTATGGGGAACCGGCGTTTGGGTCTATAACGGCGGCAGACTGAATCTGTATGCCGGTACTCTGGACGGCAACAATGCGGCTGGCTCTGCGGACGCAGGTGTTCTGCTGGTCGGCGGCGGATCTTCTGCATATATGTACGGCGGTACGATCCAAAACGGCAAGGGCGCCTATGGCGGCAATGTCAAAGTGGAAGGTACCATGTATCTGTATGACGGTACCATTTCCGGCGGTACTGCCAGCACCGGCGGCGGTAACCTCTATGTAACGGGTGCCAATGCGGTGTTTCATATGATGGGCGGCACCATTACCGGCGGCAGCGGCAACGGTAACTGGGGCGGCAATGTGACCCTTTACAACAACGGTACCATGCATATGTCCGGCGGACAGATCGTGGACGGTATCGCAGGCGGCGCGGTGAACGCAGTGCGTTCCAACATGATGATCCGCAGCGCTACACTGAATATTTCCGGCGGTTATATTTCCGGCGGTATCAGTAATTTTGTTGCTGCGGGTACCATCAACGCCTCCGGCAGCGCCCAGATCTACAATGAAAAGGGCGGCAAGCAGATCAGCCTGCTGAACGGCACAGCTGTTGCCATCAACCTGAATGTGACCGGCGCGCTGAACAGCGATGCCAAGATCATGGTCAGCGGCGGCACGGCAGGTACTACTGCAGTGACCGGCTCCGGCTACACCCTGACAGATGCGGATGTGGCGGCTGTCCGGTCCGGTGAGCCCGGCTATGTGCTGCAGAAGCAGGATAACAAGATCGTTTGCGTGGCAGCAGGGGAAGAGAGCTATTGCCTTTGCGGCGGCAAGGCTGTGGGCGTTGGCAACCATGTGTGCCAGAATGTGACCTGGCAGCCCTGGACCTCTACCACCAGCCTGCCCATCAGCACCGGTAACTATTACCTGACGGCTCCCGTTTACTGCACCTCTGCCCAGGCGGCGAACAACGGTCAGCAGGTCAGCCTCGACCTGCGGGGCTACAAGGTAACCTTTGCCATGGCAGACGCAAGCGCGGATCCCCGCTGCTACCATGTCAAGGCAGGGGCTGTGCTGAATATTACCGATACCGTTGGCGGCGGTGCGTTCGTCAAGGATAACACCAAGACCTATAGCGCATGGGGCAGCTTCATTTGGGTGCGTTCCCCGGAAGGCGACTATACCGGCGGTACTGTGAACCTGTTTGCCGGTACTTTGGACGGCAATCTTGCTGCCTCCGGCGGACACAGCGGTGTGATGCTGGTAAGCAGCGGCGCCACCTTCAATATGTATGGCGGTACTGTGCAGGACGGCAAGGCTGTCGGTGGCGGTAACATCACCCTGGATGGCGGCATTATGAACCTGTACGAAGGTACGGTGTCTCACGGTGTTGCTATGGACGGCACTGTCGGCAAAGAAGGCGGCAATATCTGGGTCAAGGCTGCCGGTAAGCTGAATATGTACGGAGGCCGGATCACCTACGGCGTGGGCCATAACAACTGGGGCGGCAACATCCTGCTGCAGGGCGAAATGACCATGACCGGCGGTCAGATCTATGGCGGTAATGGAGATGCCGATGGCGAGGGTGCCAACGTGGTCCTCCACGGCAACGGCAAGCTGACCATGTCCGGCGGTCATATCCACGGACGTATGCGTCAGTTCAACTCTGCCAATACAGTACTGAATGTTTCCGGCAGCGCCAAGATCTACAACAGCGCCGGCGGCAATCAGATCCTTTTCTACTGGGATGACACCAAGCAGCTGAAGATCAACGTGACCGGCGATCTCAATGACGATGCCAAGATCGCCCTGAACGGTGAGGCTGGCACGGTCCTGCCTGTGGAAAACGCCAAGGCTGAATACGCGCCCTACTTCTGCGGCAACGACCTGGATGCCGTGTATGCAGACGGCAAGCTGACCCTGATGGAGAAGGGCACCCTTGTCCAGTGTGTCTGCGGCGGCAAGGCTGTGGGCGTAGGCAACCATGTGTGCCAGGATGTGGTCTGGCGGCCCTGGACTTCTGCTACCAGCCTGCCCAGCACTACGGGTAATTACTATCTGACAGGTACTGTGACCCTGACTGCAACCCAGGGTGTCGCAGCCAATCAGAATGTGGTATTGGATCTGCGGGGACAGACTGTGACCATTACCGGCACAGGCGAGCGTCTTTACAATGTGATCACTGATAATGCGACCTTGTCCATTACCGACAGTGTTGGCGGCGGCAGCCTGAAGCGGATCGACGAAGGCGAATACGCAGCCCAGGGCGGTATTTTGTGGGCATGGGGCACCAACACCCTGAACCTGTATGCCGGTGTGATCGAAGGCGGCAATGTGAAAAACACCTCCAACGGTCTGATCCACTGCGGCGGTACCTTCAATATGTACGGCGGTGAGGTCAAGAACGGCAAGGCAGCCAATGGCGGCAACGTATACATGAACGGCGGCACCATGAACCTGTATGCAGGTACGATCAGTGCCGGTACTGCAGATGTTAAGGGCGGCAACGTGGCCCTTGAAAACGGTGCGACCCTTACCATGACAGGCGGCAGCATTATTGGCGGCAAGGGCAACGGCAACTGGGGCGGCAACCTGCTGGTTTACGGCGGCAGCATGACCATGACCGGCGGTGAGATCTCCGGCGGTATCACCGATGCCAAGGGCCTGCGTGCCAATGTGTGCCTGAGAAATACCACTTTGGATATGTCCGGCGGCTATATCTCCGGCGGTGTGTCCTCCTTTGTGCAAAGCGCAACGGTCAATGTCTCCGGCAGTGCCAGGATCTATAACGATACCGAGGGCGCAGTCCAACTGATGGCGGTGGCCGATACCCATGTGATCACCGTCAATGTTGCCGGTGCCTTGAACGCAGATGCCTGCATCCGGATCAGCGGCAACACCGTGGTGACCGGTGCAGAGGATGTGCTGAAGGCGGTTGCCAACAACCAGGTGGTCACCGCAGAAGCCGGCAAGGAATTTACTTATGACGCGGACAAGGGCGGTCTGATCGTCCTGACCCCCGGCGCAAGACTGCAGTGCGTTTGCGGCGGCAAGGCCGTGGGCGTTGGTGACCATGTGTGCCAGGAAGTGGAGTTTATGCCCTGGGAGTCCGGGGACAGCCTTCCCGCACCGGTGGATACTACAGCAACCTCTGCTTACTATTACCTGACCCAAAATGTGGTCTGCGCAGATACCCTGGCAGTTTATGGAAGCGGCAGTATTGCCATCGACCTGAACGGCTACAGCATTACCTGCTCTTTGGATGAAGCGGCCCATGTGTACAACTGGGTATCCCATGGCACACTTTCCATCACTGACAGCGTCGGTGGCGGCAAGGTGATCCTGCCTGAGGGCGCTGACACCATTCAGGGCAAGATGTTCTGGATCCGTCAGGGCACCTTCAACCTCTATGCCGGTACTCTGGACGGCAACCATGTTACAATGACTGCTGACGGTGCTGTGGTGCAGGTCAGCGCTACCGATAATCCCGGCGTCTTCAATATGTACGGCGGTATTATTGAAAACGGCAGTGCCAAGAACGGCGGCAATATCAAGCTGGTGAAGGGCACTATGAATATGTATGGCGGTATCGTCCGCAACGGCACAGCTCAGCAGACCCTGGTGGAGACCCAGCTGAGAAACGGCTACGGCGGCAATGTCTATGTGGATCATGCCTGCCAGCTGAATCTGTTCGGCGGCACCGTTACCGGCGGTCAGGGCTACAACATCTATGTGACCGTGGGCGGTAAGCTGGCCATGAACGGCGCTGTGACTGTAGACGAGATCTACCTGGCCGGCGGCCTTATGGACTTGGGCGAGACCTTCAGCACGGAGACTGTGATCGACCTGGGCATCCTGGGCGGCGGCAAGATCGCAGATGCGACCCAGGATTATACCGACTGCTTCGATGTCGAGGGCATGTATGAACTGTTCTATGACGGAAATGGTCAGATCTGGTATGGCGGCAAGATCGCTGTGGTGGATGCACTGAACAATCAGAGCTTCTTTATGGCTCTGCAGGAAGCTGTGAATGCGGCCTCCGGCAAGGAAAGCTATGTTAAGCTTCTGGCAGATCAGACCGGCGACATCACTGTGACCGGCGTGGTCTATTTGGACCTGAACGGCTTCGTGCTTAACGGCAATGTGTCCGGTGAGGGTACTTTGTACACCATGGACAGCGCGACCGACGACTATAACTGTGGGGATATGGGCCGTATCACCGGTACCGTTTCCTGCCAGCAGCCTCAGACCTTCAAGGCCTTTGGCAAGCGCTACCTGGTCATCGCCGATGACAACGGCTATACCTCCCATCGCTTCTACCTGGGTGTGACCCATATCAGCCTGAAGCCCGCCAACTTCGGCGTGGGCTACAAGGCCGCCTTCTATGGCGATGAAATGGTTTTGGCTCAGGTGAGCGGATACGGCTACAAGCTGAACCTGCAGGGACAGGACACGGTTCTTACCAAGACCAAGCCCGGCGCCTTCGTATCCGGCGAGGCTGTAAGCCTGCGCATCAGCAACTATGACATCGAAAACTATGCGGATACTGCATTGTCTGCCTCTGTGTTCATTGAACTGCAGGGCGGCGTGGTGATCGAAAGCGCAACGGTCAGCCGTACCTTCCACGAGATCTTTGAGTCTGTGGACGCAACCTTCACCAAGTTTACCGATGCCCAGAAGGCTGCCGCAGTGACTATGTACGATGCTGCGCTGATGGCACAGTGGAACCTCCCCAACATGACTGCTTACATCCAGCAGGAGGCCAATGTGGAGCTTGCCTCCATGAATGTGGTTTATGCTGAGAATATCAGCGACACCACCGTTAAGCAGCTAAAGAACATTTCCGAGGAGGTCTCCTCGGAAACCAAAAAAAAAATAACCTGTGAATCCGGCGAATATGCTGTCAATACCCTCTATGTGGGTATTGACAGCACCATGGAAGCCGGTACCTACCGGGTGCAGGTGACCCAGACCGGTGTAAAGATCACCGGTGCGGATCAGCTGGGTGCGTATTACGGCGTGCTGTATTTCCGTGACAGTGTGATGACGGCTCCCTCTGCCGTTAAGGCAGAGGGCAGCTGGAAGATCCCTGCGCTGGATATTACCTCCCAGGCAGAAACTGCTTCCCTGTCCAAGCTCAGTAGCGGTACCGTGAATGTCCTTTGGGAACGCACCGCGAACCTGGAGGGCCCCAAGACGGGTCAGAATACCAATTCTGCCCAGGGCAGCTGCTATGACGGCAATCGCTATGTCTACCAGGCCTATGTGAACCTGGTGGATGGAAACGGCGGCGTGATCGCCTGCTACGATACCCAGGATAGCTGGAAGCTGGCGAGAGTCAGCCCGTGGCTCGAGTACCTGGGCCATGGCAACGATATGGCCTACAAAGACGGAAAGATCTACATCGCTCAGGTGGTGGAGACCGACAGACGGGTGATTGGCATTGTGGATGCCGAGACCCTGCTGTGGGATGGAAGCTTTACCCTGACCGGTGACGGCGTGGACCGTACCGGCGGCATCGCCTACAATGGGGACCATGACAGCTTTGTCACCTATTCCAGCACTGATGGCTTCTCCGTATTTGACGGTGATTTTGGTTATCAGCGGATGTTCACTCCCTATGAGCCCGGTTTGACCAGCCAGGGTATCTGCTGCGATAACAGCTATATTTACCAGATCCTGTGGGACGAAAGAGATCGGGAGGATGTGTCCGATGCCATTTTGGTTTACGACTGGAACGGCAACTGCATTACTATGGCAGAGATCTGGCTGGAGTTTGACCAGACAGATACGGAAGAAGACGGCTACACCAGCATGATCGAAAGCAAGGGCACGTTTATGATCGACGGCCAGCTTTACGGCGTATTCCAGGATTGGAATGTTGGCATCTTCGTTGCCGAGCTGCAGTTTGTAAGAGGATAATCCGTAATTGCATAAAAAGCAGGCTGTGCCAAAAGGCACAGCCTGCGTTTTTTAAAAGAGTAAAATATTCTGAGCGTCATTGTTATGAAAGTACCGCCCTTGTAGGGGCCGAAGACCACTTCGGCCCACGGGCCGGTGTAGGCAGCGTTCCCTACGGATCATGCTTTCGTTCATAGCGGTGCTTTTATAACAATGCACTGCCTGAAAAAGGATGTCATTCTGCGGTGGCGGTGGGTTCGGCCTCGCTGGGCTGCAGGGCGTAGACCCATTTGTAATCGCTGGCCTGCAGGTAGGAGGAGAAAAGGTCCGCTACGGCACCCAGGGTCATCATGCTCTCCGAGGTGGTGGAGATGCGGATCTCAAAATCCGAGGAAAAGGATATGACATTTTCCCGGATGGACTGCTCCATCTGACGGATAAAGTAATCGCCCAGCTCCAGCATAAAGCCGTAGAACACCACCATTTTGGGGTTGAGCAGGTTAATGGCGTTGGATATGGCGATGCCGATGCGGTTTGCGGCCCGCTTTACGATGTGCATACACATACGGTCGCCGGCATCCAGGGCGTTTTTGATATCGGCAACGGTGATCTGCTCCTTTTTGGCTTGCAAAACCGAGAATACACCGCTGTCCAGGGCCTTTTGGATATCAGCCAGCAGGGCGGGCCATGCGGTAGATCCTTCTACACAGCCGGGTTTTCCGCAATAGCAAAGATGCTCGTTTTCCAAAAAGCTGATGACGGTATGACCCAATTCACCGGCGGCACCGTTTGCGCCGCTGACGGGGATCCCGTTGCAGAACAGGGAAGTGCCGATGCCGTTGGACAGCTCCACCCAAATGAAATCGTCCACATCCTTGGCCACACCGAACCGGTGTTCGGCAATGGCAGGGAGGGTGACACCGCTGTAGATTTTCACAGGGAGCTTGCATTGGCACTCCAGCTGGGGCTTCAGACTATCCTGGATCCAGAGGTCAAAGTATTCGCTGTTGGCGTCGGAGGTGTTGGGCTTGCGGTAATCGGTGGGATCCTGCAGGGGGCGGCAAAGTCCGATGCCCACAATTTTTCTGTGGCTGTGGGGCTGGATCAGGTCCCGGACGTGGGTGCAGATCTGCTGCACCAGCTCCTGCTTGTCCGACGTGTCAAGAAAGGGTGTTTCGGTTTGGGAAAGGATGTGTCCGTCAAACTGGGACAGGATATAAGTTACACAAGTGTCAGTAAAGGATATGCCAATGGCACAGATATGGTCCTTGTTAATATCCAGCAATACCCGTCTGCGCCCGTGACCGGCGGAGAGTGTGCCGATCTCCACGATCAGCTCCTCGGACAGGAGCTCACCGACGATGGCACCGACGGTGGCCGGACGGTAGTCTGTCAGTTCAATCAGGGCGGTACGGCTGATGGGACCTAAATGATTGATGAGATTTAAGAGCAAACGCTTCCGCTGGGAATAGCTGTCGTAAGGCATTTTTAACTCCTCCTGAAGAAAAAACAGTGGATTATTGCCTATATTCTAGCATATTTTTTTCAAAAACGCAACTAAATAACCTGGCGGAGAGAAATATGGCCCATTAGTTACGAAAACGTAATTAATGAAGAAAGAAAAGGTGTGACAGGGCGTGGGAGAAAACGGTTGTCGAAAGCATACAAATAATACTGGTAATATTTGACAATAATCATAATTTTGCAGATGGAAAACAGATAGGTATTGACATTATTTTTCGAATACATTAAAATACAATTGTGTTAATAATAGGAATGCCATAACTATATTATATTACAGTTAAGTGGGAATAAATACAGATTTGTCAATAAATGGATACAAAGGAGGGAAGGGAACAGTGAATTGCTTACTTGCGGGATTTGCAAGAGTCGATGTGACACCCCAAACGGCTGTTCCGCTGGAGGGATATTACATACCGCGCTATGCCGAGGGGGTACTGGACCCTCTGCAGGTCAATGCCCTGGCGCTTAGCTGTCAGAGCCGGACGATGGTGCTTTTGAGCCTGGACAATTGCGGGATCAAGCAGGTGCTGGCATCGAAGCTGCGCAATGCCGTTGCAAAAACGGTGGGGCTTGCACCGGAGCATGTTTTCTTACATACGACCCATACCCATACCGGTCCGGTAACGGCATTGGATACCGGTAATACCCTGGTGGATGCGTATATTGCACTGCTGGAGGTACGGTTGGCAGAGGCCGCCCGGCTGGCCCTTGCGGATCTGCGCCCGGCAAAAATGGGCGTGGGTGAGGGGATCGCCCCGAACATCGCCTTTGTCCGCAGATTCAAAATGAAAGACGGCAGTATCCGCACCAACCCCGGTGTGAATAACCCACAGATCCTGGAGCCTGTGGGCCAGGTGGATGAGAGAGTCCATGTACTGCGGTTTGACCGCCAGGATGCCGAGAGCCTGGTGCTGGTGAACTTCGGAAACCATGCCGATACCGTGGGTGGCAGCAAGCTCTCTGCGGACTGGCCCGGCTTCGTAAGACAGACGGTGGAAAAAGCGCTGGATAATACCAAGTGCATTTTCTTCAACGGTGTCCAGGGTGATGTGAACCATGTCAATGTCCATCCCAGGGCAGGAGACCTCAACGGCATGTTCATGGATTTTGACGATGTGTCCAGAGGCTACCCCCATGCCCGGTATATGGGCAGAGTCGTGGCAGGAGCGGTGCTGCAAACCTACGACAAGGTAGCCTACACCGATGTTGCTTCTCTTTCGGTGCTTAGCCGGAAGGTTTTGATCCCTGCCAATCTTCCGGACCCGGCGCAGCTGCCGGAGGCCCACCGGATCCACCGGCTCCACGAGCAGGGACGGGATCAGGAGCTTCCCTACGAGGGCATGATGCTGACCACCGTGGTGGCAGAGGCCCAGCGCATGGTGGAGCTGGAGCATGGTCCGGAGCATTTCGAACTGGAGCTGTCTGCCATTGCCCTTGGCGATGTGGCGATCCTGTGTATTCCCGGTGAGCCCTTCACGGAATTCGGCAGAAATGTCAAGCTGGCGCCTGATTGGCAATGTGTACTTCCCTTTGCCCTGACCAATGGCTTTGATGGGTATTTCCCACCCATGGATGCTTACGAGCAGGGCGGCTATGAAGCCCGGTCATCCCCCTTCCGGGCCGGCGTATCGGAGCTGCTGCAGGAAAACAGCCTGCATATGCTCCAGTGCCTGTATCACAAACAAGAAGAGAGTAATGTATCATGATAGCAATTATCAACGCGGTTCTGGTAATGCGGGATCATCTGATCCCCAATGGGGCTGTTTTTATCAAGGACGGAAAGATCTTTGCCTTTGGCGAGATGCGGCAGCTAACGGTGCCGGAGGGATGTCAGATCCTGGATGCCAAGGGCGCCTATGTGGGACCCGGTCTGGTGGATATCCATACCCATGCAGGCGGCGGTCACTGGTTTTATGAAGACCCCTATAAGGCAGCGAAGGTCCATATGGAGCACGGTGTTACCACGGTGCTTCCCACATTGTACTTCAGCATGACTGCTCAGGAGATCCTGAAGGGGCTCAAGACCATCCAGGCCGCCAAGGGCAAGCCCGGCTGTAAGAACATTGCCGGCTTCTACATGGAAGCCCCCTATATGAATCCGAACTTCGGCTGTGATCGGGAGAAGAACCCCTGGAAGGGTCCCATCCGCAGGGAGGAATATCAGCCCATCATCGATCAGGCAGGGGAGGACGTAAAGGTTTGGGTGCTGGCACCGGAACGGGAGAATATCCGCCAGTTTGTGCTGGACGCCAAGCAGGCCAACCCCGATGTGCGCTTCGCGGTGGGACACAGCGAGGCAAGCCCTCAGCAGATCGAAGCACTGATGCCCTATGGCCTGTCCATTGGAACTCACCACACCAACGCCACGGGAAACCGGGAGAAGTATCCTGAGTGCCGGGGCGTCTGCGTGGACGAGACGGTGAATTATCACCGGGACATCTATGCCGAGTTGATCTGCGACAGCCGGGGCATCCATGTGGATCCCTATATGCTTCGTCTGGTGCGCAGGATCAAGGGCGAGGACCGGGTCATTCTTATTTCCGATGCCTGCGTCTTCGACGGTCCGGTCCCGGAGGGCTACGAAGGCGTAAAGGACATTCTGTTTGACTACGCCGGTGAGATCGCCGGTACCAAGCTGACTTTGGATGTGGCCTGCCAGAATATGATGGTCCACACCGGCGCATCCATCGTGGATGTATTCCGCTATGCCTCCTACAATCCGGCCCGTGCCGTGGGTCTTTACGACCGGGGCGAGCTGGCTGTGGGAAAACGGGCGGACCTTGTGATCACAGATCATAAAATGAACATAAAAACCGTAATTTTGGAAGGAGAAATTCAAAAATGAAAGATGTAATCATTGAACCGGCAACTCCCTTTGATTTTTTGCCTGCGGACTTTGTTCCCTTCAGAGACCGTGAGGTTTGTGAGCGTGTCCGCAAGATCAGCGGTCAGGAGCTGGAGATCCGTGAGGATTGGTGGCATCCTGAGTTTGAGGTCAAGGTGATGATGAATCCCCATCCCGTGCTGATCGGAACCCTGTTCTCCCGCCTGAAGGAGGCCTCTGAGGCCGGTCGGAAGTTTACCATGATCCTGGGCAACCCCGAGCCCGATACCTACATCCCCCTGGCACAGCTGATCAACTACTTCCAGGTGGACTGCTCCAAGGTACATATTTTTGCCGAGGACGAGTGGGCAGACGACCAGGGCAACATTGCTCCCGAGACTTACGAGGCCGGTTTTGTCCATTCCATGATCAAGTACTTTGTCATGCAGATCGATCCCAAGCTGCGGATGCCCATGGCCAATGTACACTATCCCACCAATAAGAACATCAACGATTATTCCGAGATCATCAACGATATCTCCGAGGGCGGTGCGGACATCATCTCCACCTCTCCCGGCTGGACCGGTCACGTGGCCTTCGTCGATCCCATTCCGGAGTTCATCGGCAGCGGTGACATTGAGGAGTGGCTGAATCAGCCCGCAAAGCTGGTGAAGCTGCATCCCATGACCATTCTGCAGAACTCCCTGAACGGAACCTTCGGTCAGTCCGGTGACATTGCCAATGTGCCTCCCATGGCCGCTACCATCGGACCGCTGGACGTAATGCGCGCCAAGGAGCGGATCGAGGTCCATGCCCTGGCTACCAACGGTACCTTCTCCTCCTGGCAGAGAATGACCTCCCGTCTGGTGACCCACGGCCCCGTGACCCCCTACGTCCCCAGCTCTATGCTGCAGACCAAGAAGACCCAGGTTTACATCAGTGAGGAGCTGGCAGCGCCCTTCCAGTGCTGGGAGAAGGTGGGCTACTGATGCCTGAGATCTCGTTTCCCTACGGAAAAGAACAGCTGACAGTGCAGCTCCCGGAGCTGTCCGGGATCCTGCAATCTCAGCTTCACAGCTACACCCCACCGGTTTCGGAGGTGGCGCTGGTGACCCAGGCTCTGGAAAACCCGGAGGGGAGCCTGCCCCTTTGGGAACTGGCAAAGGGAAAACAAAACATCGTGATCATCGCATCGGACCATACAAGACCGGTCCCGTCCCGGATCCTGGCACCGCTGATGCTTGCCCAGATCCGCAAGGGAAATCCCGAAGCCAGGATCACCTTCCTGATCTCCACCGGCTGTCACAGAGGCACCACAAAAGAGGAGCTGATCCAAAAATTCGGTGCCCAGATCGTGGAAACGGAGCGTATTGTGATCCACGATTGCGATGATAAGGAGAATTTGGTGAGCCTCGGCACCCTGCCCTCGGGCGGTGAGCTGGTGGTGAACCGGCTGGCGGCAGAGGCGGACCTGTTGGTGGCGGAAGGCTTTATCGAGCCCCATTTCTTCGCCGGCTTCTCCGGGGGACGGAAAAGCGTCTTGCCCGGTATTGCTGGCAGAGCCACGGTGATGTATAACCATAATGCTTCCTTCATTGCCCACCCCAAGGCCCGTACCGGCAGTATCGAGGGCAATCCCATCCATGAGGATATGCTTTGGGCAGCGAAAAAGGCCAAGCTGGCATTTATCTGCAATGTGGTGATCAACAGCCAAAAGCAGGTGGTATATGCCGTTGCCGGTGATGTGGAGCAGGCCCATAAAAAGGGCAGGGAATTCCTCAATGCCCAGTGCCGGGTCAAGGCGATCCCCTCGGACATTGTGATCTCCACCAACGGCGGCTATCCCATGGATCAGAATGCCTACCAGTCCGTCAAGGGCATGACCGCGGCAGAGGCCACGGTAAAGCCCGGCGGCGTGATCGTCATGGTCGCCAAGTGCGCGGACGGTCACGGAGGCGAGCATTTCTACAATACCTTCCGCGATCAGAAGGATCTTCACAAGATGATGGAGGGCTTCCTCAATACCCCGGCGGAGAAGACCATTGTGGACCAGTGGCAATCGCAGATCTTTGCCCGGGTACTGATGAGGGCCGCGGTGATCTTTGTATCGGATATGCCCGACAGCCAGGTACGCGACCTGCATATGCTCCCGGCCCACAGCCTTTCCGAGGCCCTGGATATGGCAAAGGATATCCTGAAGGCCAAGGGTGTGGACGCACCCTCTGTTCTGGCGATCCCCGATGGGGTATCGGTCATCGTAAACTAAGAAAGGGGCGGTGAGCATGGGAAAGCTGTTCAGCCTGGATAACCCCTTTTGGCGTTCTTTGAATACCGTTGCGGATATGCTGATACTGAATCTTCTGTATGTGGCGTGCTGTCTTCCGGTGATCACCGTTGGGGCGGCGACCTCCGCACTGTATGCCGTCAGCATGAAGCTGGCAAGCAAAGATGAGGATATCTATGTGACCCGAAGCTTCTTTCGGGCCTTTGTATCCAATTTTAAGCAGGCTACGCTGATTTGGCTGATTTTTCTGGGGATCGGTGCTTTTTTGCTGTACGATCTGTATTTGGTGAATGTTCTTTATAATCTGCAATGGCTGGAAGTGGTGCTTCTGATCCTCTGCGGCTACTACCTTTTGTGCATCAGCTATGTCTTTGTTCTGCAAAGCCGGTATGAAAACACATTCGGAAAAACCATCCGCAACAGCCTGCTGCTGGCCATTGCCAATATCCTGCCCTGGAGCCTGCTGATCGGGGGGATCAATGTGCTTCCCTTACTGGTTATGTGGTTCCAGCCCGGAAATATGCCTGTATTAATACCTGTGATGCTGGTGGGCGGCTACGCGGCCAGCGCCTATATCAACAGTAAAATCTTTAACCGGGTGTTTGCCCGGTACCATACGAAGGAGGAAGAAGTATGAACCGTAAATTACACAAGATCCTTGCGCTATTGCTGAGCCTGGTACTGACCCTGGGATGTCTGACCGCCTGCGGCGGCTCCGAGGAGACCGATGAGTCCCTGGCCGAGATCGAGATCCCCACGGCACCTACCAATCAGGTGTCCGAAGACGACTGGCTTCCCTTTGTGGGCGATGATGAGGAAGTGAGTCTTACCATCGGCCTGGTGGGCAAGGCCAATGTGCCCAACTACGAGACCAATGCCTATACCCTGATGCTGGAGGAGCTCAGCGGAATCGACATTAAGTTCCAGTATTTTACCGGCAGCTCCGTAGACGCCATGACCCAGTTTTCTCTGATGGCCGCGGCGGAAGAGCCTCTGCCGGATATGCTCTGGGGTCTCGGTTCCGTTTCCACCCAGACGATATTTGAGTTCGGTCAGGACGGCTACCTGGTGGATATGAAGCCCTATTTTGAGCAGTACGGTCACTATTTCTGGCAGAGCTACAATAAGCTCTCCGAAAGAGAGCAGCAGATCATCTTCACTTTGGGAACAGACCCTGTTTCCGGCGGTATGTATGGCTTCCCCCTGTTTACCCAGCCTATGAACGACCAGTGGAACTGCATGTACTCCATCAACCAGGAATGGCTGGATGCTCTGAGCCTGGAGGCTCCCGATACCGTCGATGAGCTTTACGACGTGCTCAAGGCCTTCAAGGAAGGTGACCCCAACGGCAACGGAAGAGCAGACGAGATCCCCATGGTCGGCCGCTTCAGCGACGGTGGCAATGACCCCACCAGCTATATTACCAATGCCTTTGTGTATTTTAATCCCAACTATCTTCTGAACGTGGATGACGGTAAGCTCTGGGCTCCCTTCACTACCGAGGAATACCGTCAGGCTATGATCTTCATCCGCAAGCTGGTGGACGAAGGCCTGCTGTCCGACCTGAGCTTCAGCATTGCCACCGATGCGGAAATCATGGCCCTGGCCACCCCCAGCTCCGGTCCCGCCATTACCGGCGTGTTCAGCGGACACCCCATGCTGGTTTGCGAGGTCGGCAATGAATTGATCCGGGAGTATACGGGTCTGAGCGCCCTGCAGGGCCAGTCCGAGAAGGGCGGCTACACCGTTTATACAGACCCCGTTCCCAGCTTCTCCTGCTTTATCACCGAAGACTGCAAGAATCCCGAGCTGGCCTTCAAGCTGCTGGATCTGATGTGTAAGGATGAGGTGATCACCACCATGCGTTGGGGCGTGAAGGATGTGGACTGGGTAGAGGATACCGGCACCAGCATTATGGGCACCGAGTCCCATATCAAGGTCCTTAACAATGCCATTTGGTCCACCGGCAATCAGAACTGGCACGGCAACGGCATCGGCATTATGACCTACGACAACTACACCCCCATTCTGCGTCAGGACGATTCCTGGGGCAGTGCCCGGGATACCCTGATGTCTTCTGTGAAGGAAAATGCCGACAAGGGCAAGGAGAAAACCGAGCGTATGACCAAGATGGCCTATACCGCAGACGAGGCCGAGATCATCGCGGAACTGGAAGGCCCCCTCAAGGGTTATATGAACCGCGCCCGCGCCCTGTTTGCTACCGGCGAGATGGATCCGTCCGATGACGGCGATTGGCAGGAATACCTGGACACCCTGGAAAAGAGCGGTCTGTCCAGATATATTGAAGAAATGCAGAAGGTCTACGACAGAATCTATAAAACCCAGGAATGATTTTTGAAAAGGAGCGATAGAAAATGCATGTTGACAATGCTCCGATGCTGGCACCTCAACCCGTGACCAAAGGGGATAAACGCCGCAAAAGCTTCTATGACCTGAAAAGAAAGTTTTTGCGGGATTGGCAGCTGCACCTGATGATCCTGATCCCGGTAGTGTATTTGCTGATCTTTAACTACGGCCCTATGTACGGCATCCAGATCGCCTTTAAGGATTACCGCACCAGGGATGGCATTTGGGGAAGCGAATTTGTTGGCCTGAAGTGGTTTGAAAAGTTCTTCAACTATTACCGGGTGGGCGATATCATCTGGAATACCATCAGCCTTTCCCTGTATTCCATTGTGGCAGGCTTCCCCATCCCTGTGTTCTTGGCACTGCTGCTGAACACGGTGGAGCATAAGCGGTTTAAGAAGACCGTGCAGACGGTTTCCTATATGCCTCACTTTATTTCCGTAACGATCATGGTGGGTATTCTGAATATGGTCTTCAGCCCCGTAAACGGTCTGTACGGCAATCTGTTCCGGCTCTTTGGAGGCTCCGGCTTCCCGGAAGACATCCGGGCTACGGAAGCGGCATTCCCTCATCTTTATACCTGGTCCGGTATTTGGGCCAGTGTGGGCTGGTCTACCATTATTTATACAGCGGCGCTGAGTGCCGTGTCGCCGGAGCTCCACGAAGCGGCCCAGCTGGACGGCGCCTCCCGGTGGAAGCGTGTCCTGCATGTGGATCTGCCCACTATTATGCCCACGGTCGCCATCAACCTGATCCTGCGTATGGGCGATATCCTGTCCGTCGGCTTTGAAAAGGTTTACATGATGCAGACGGCCCTGAATATCAATGCCTCGGAGGTTATCTCCACCTATGTGTATTCTGCCGGTATGGGAAGTCCCCGTGACTACTCCTACGGTACGGCGGTGGGATTGTTTAATTCCCTGGTAAGCCTGGGGCTTGTACTGCTGACGAACTGGATCTGTAAGGTGCTTACAGACCGGGAAGTTTCGATCTTCTGAGGTGACGGTTATGGGAAGATTAAAAAATCCGAATAAAATCAAAAAAAGTACCTCTGATCGGGTGCTTCAGTGGATCGTTATGAGCTTTTTGGTGGTCTTTCTGATCATCATTCTGTATCCTCTGATCTACATCGTTTCCAGCTCCTTCTCTTCTGGGCAGGCGGTTACCTCCGGTAAGGTGCTGCTGTGGCCTGTGGATTTCTCCCTGGACGGCTATAAGATCGTATTTGACTACGAGACCGTTTGGACCGGCTATGCTAACACCATTTTCTACACCGTAGTGGGCACCCTTATGAACGTGACCGCTACGATCCTGGCAGCCTACCCCTTGTCCCGGAGAAACTTCCAGGGCAGAGGCTTCTACGCTACGCTGTTTTTGATCCCTATGTTCTTTGGCGGCGGTCTGATCCCTACCTATCTGCTGGTTTCCAGCCTGGGACTGACCAATACCCGTATCATTATTTTGCTGTTGGGACTGGTGGGTACCTATAACGTGGTCATTATGCGTACCTTCTTCCGCAACAGCGTTCCCGGAGAGCTTTGGGATTCGGCAAGGATCGACGGCACATCGGACTTTGGCTATCTGACCAAGATCCTGCTGCCCCTTTCCAAGCCGGTGATCGCGGTGGTATCCCTGTACTACGCGGTGGGTCACTGGAACTCCTTCTTTAAGGAGATGATCTACCTGCGGGATCGGGATATGTATCCGCTGCAGCTGATCCTCAGAGAGATCTTGAACGCCACTACTGTGGATGCCTCCCAAATGGGCTCCGCGGAGGAACTGGCGGCTATGGTGGGTGCGACAGACGTGATGAAGTTTGCATTGATCGTGGTCTCCACTGTGCCCATCATGCTACTCTACCCCTTTATCCAGAAATTCTTTGAAAAAGGCGTTATGCTGGGTTCTTTGAAAGGATGATTCTATGAAAGACCGTATTTGGGCGTTTTTGATTCAGTTAAGCGGAAATATGTGGAATGACCACAAGGGTGGAACAGGCCGCCATGCGCCCTGGTTCGACGAGTTGCCCACCCATGAGCCGACCTGGAAGACGGTTATTGATTTTCTGCCCTCTCAGGGCATCAATACGGTGCTCATTGATGTGGGTGACGGTATCGAATACGAATCCCATCCGGAGATCTCCGTGTCCGGTGCATGGAGCAAGCAGAAGCTCAAGGACGAGCTGGACCGGATCCGCAGCCTGGGAATGACCCCCCTGCCCAAGCTGAATTTCTCCTGCGGCCACGATACCTGGCTGGGTGAGTACTCCAGAATGGTATCCACCCGGAAGTATTACGAGGTCTGCAAGGATGTGATCACGGAGGTTGCCGAGTTGTTCGGTCAGCCCAGCCTGTTCCATCTGGGCATGGACGAGGAGACCCCCGGCCATCAGAAGCATCAGAATTTCTGCTGTATCCGTCAGCATGATCTGTGGTGGCATGATATTTACTACCTCTTTGACTGCTGTGAGAAGGTGGGCGTGCGGCCCTGGATCTGGTCGGATGCCATCTGGCACCGCCAGGAGGAATTCCTGGAAAAGATGCCCAAGTCCGTTATGCAGTCCAACTGGTACTACGGTGCCTTCAACAAGGACAGAAACGGTATCTACACCAGTAACTATGTGGAGGCCTATAAGCGGCTGGATGAGGCTGGCTTTGACCAGATCCCCACCGGCTCTGCATTCTATGCGGACTGGTATTGTATGCAGGAGACCATGGCCTTTGCCAAGGAAGAACTGAATATGGATTTGGTGAAGGGCTTTATGTCCTGCTCTTGGTATATGACCACCAAGTCCAGCTTGTACGCTATCCTCAACGATGCACAGCGGTTCGGTGACGGTAAACGTCAGGAATTCCCGGAGCTGTGTAAGGACATTATGGAATAACCCCGTTTCCCTGCCCGGTGTGCCAGGCACACCGGGCAGAGGGAGAGAAAGGAAAATGACTATGCTGGATGTAAGACTGCCGGATATTGCAAGACTGGAAGCTTCTGTTTTGGAATACGAGAAGATGCCTATTCAGGAGAATATGATCCTTTTCTACGGAGATTCCGGCTTTACCCGCTGGAAGAACCGCTACGGCAATCCGGAGCTGGAGGAAGTGCTTCGGAAGAAGGACGGCTCTCAGGCCGTGGTAAATCACGGCTTTGGCACGAGTACTGCAGAGGAGCAGCTGTATTATTACAACAGAATGGTCAAGCCCTGGAAACCGAAGGCCCTGGTGCTTATGACCTATGGCAATGACCGGGATCTGGCCTACAGCCCTTCGGAAATTGTAGCTTTGCAGGCAAGGCTCATGGCCTATGCCAGAAAAGATATTCCGGGTATCCGCTTCTTCGTGTGTGATGCAAGACCCATTGCACTGCATATGGAGGATCTGTGCTGGATGTCCTGGAGCAACCATATGTACGAATATAACCGATTGATTTCGGATTACTGCGCCGGGCACGAGGACTGTACCCTGGTGCGCCATATTGACAGCCCCTTGTTCTTCGAGAATCCGGAGGATGTGGGCGATTACAAAAAGATCCGGAAGGATGTCTTTGTAGCGGATCAGGTCCACTACAATCCCGAAGGATATGCCCTTTACAAAAAATTCTTTGAAGGAATTCTGGAGGAATTGCTATGACAATACAGCTGGAAACCAAGTTTAAGCTGCTCAGCAGTTTGGAAAAAGTATTTTTTGATATGCCCGAAACCATAGAATTTGTGGAAGGCTCCATGCTGAAAAATGAGATCTATTCCTTCCAGCTGGCGGCTTTTGCCACCCTGCGCACCTATGGTGTCATTCCCTGCAGAGTCGAGATCGATTCTGCTTTGGCACCCTATATCACCATGTACCAGGTGGGCTATGTGCCGTCCATGCTCCCGGCGATCCACTTTTTAAGTGACGATGAGTACCTGAGCAAGACCCCCTGCATGCTCCCGGACCCTCTGCATAAGGTCAAGGACGGTCAGATCTCCCTGATCAGCGACCAGGCCAGGGCCATTTGGTTTGAGGTTGCCCCCGAGGGGAAGGTGACGGGTGTACAACCTATCAACATTCGGGTATTTGACAAGGACAACAACCTGCTGTGTGAAAAATGCTTCACATTGACCGTGATCGATGCGGAGCTTCCCAAGCAGACCATTCCGCTGACCAACTGGTTCCACGGGGACTGCCTGGCGCAACTTCACAATGTGGAGGTACTCAGCGAGGAATACTACGCCATTGCGGAAAAATATCTTGAGACCTATGTAAGATTCGGTCATACCATGATCCTGACCCCCGTGTTTACGCCGCCTTTGGATACGGAAATCGGTGCGGAGCGCCCCACCAATCAGCTGGTTGGGGTTCGGGTGGATGCAGGTGTTTATCAGTTTGATTTCACCCATTTGAAGCGGTGGATCACCCTTTGCCAGAGCAAGGGCATTACTTACTTTGAGATCTCCCATCTGTTTACCCAGTGGGGCGCCAAGCACGCGCCCAAGGTCATGGCAACGGTGGATGGAGAATACAAGCGGATCTTCGGCTGGGATACGGATGCCCTGTCCGAGGAGTACCGGGGCTTCTTGAATGCCTTCCTTCCGGCACTGAAGGACTTTTTACAGGCCCAGGGGATCTGGGAGCAGTGCTATTTCCATGTATCCGATGAGCCCCATGAAGAAGATGAGCAGCAGTATCTGGCAGTAAAGCAGATCCTGCTTCCCTATGTGCCCAAGGAGCGGATCATGGATGCCCTTTCCTCCTACAGCTTCTATGAGAAGGGCATTGTGCAGACCCCCATCGTCAGCACCACCGCTATGGACACCTTTATGGACCACGGGGTAGAGGACCTTTGGACCTATTATTGCGTAGGTCAGCGAGAGTCCGTGTCCAACCGGTTTATGGCCCTGCCTGCTTACCGGAACCGGGTGCTGGGCGTACAGCTTTACAAGAACAATATCCAGGGCTTTTTGCAGTGGGGCTTTAACTTCTGGTATACCCAGCTTTCCAAGGCAGTGGTCAATCCCTATGCGGACACCTGCTGCGGCGGTGCCTACCCCTCCGGAGATGCCTTTATTGTCTACCCCCTGGACGGGGACGGTAATGTGGTCTGCTCCACCCGGCTGTATGTGTTCAACGAGGGCCTGCAGGATATGCGCGCCCTGCAGCTTCTGGAACAGCTGACCGACCGACAGACAGTGATGCAGCTGCTGATCAAATATGTTCGGTTCGATACCTTCCCCCGGGGCGCAAAGCTGCTTCTGCGGCTTCGCAAGCAGATCAACAAGCTGATTGCAGATAAACGGAGTGATAAACATGAAAAAGATCAATAAAATCATAAGTCTGCTTCTGCTGGTGGCGCTGCTGGCCGGCTGTGGGGACACCTCCGGGGAGACCTCCGCACCTGCGACGGAAACCACAGAAGTAACTACGGAAGCGACCACGGAAGCGACCGAGCCGACACAGATCGTGACGGTGCCCACAGAGCCCGTGGTGGAGGGACCGGAGGCGGATTTTGAGATCCTGGGAAACGATCCCATGGATATCGTCTACGAATACGGCCTGGTGGATCAGCTGGTATATGAGTGCAGACAGCTGGGCGTGCAGGTCACCACAGAGGGCTACACTCCCGTGCAGGTCTATAACGACTGGGAGGAGGACCTGAGCAAGGTCGTCCACGATCAACGGGAGATCCTGGTGGGTCTGACCAACCGGAAGGCCTCTATAGACCTGGCCGAAACCCTGGAAGACAACCAGTTTGCGGTGAAGGTCACGGAAAATCAGATCCTGATTACCGGCAAGGACCAGATGGCGACCCATTATGCCATCCGCTATTTCCGGGACGAGGTTTTGACGGCGGCCACCATCAAAACCGGAAAGGGGACCTATCAGATCCCCACTGTGGAGTATGTGGGAACCGTACCGGATATGACCCTGGCGGAGTTGATCGCCACTGGGGAGAATATCGTGCAGATCTGTACCGAGGTGGGCAGACTTGACGGCATCACCGGCTTTAACCGGGTGGAGGGCGGCTGCTCCGACGGCACCTATATCTACCAGTCCCACGATACGCCGGATCTGTCCCAGGTGATCATCTCCAAGACCGAGATCGCCACCATGAAACGGGTCGCCGTATCGGAGCCGATGGATGTTGCAACTGCTGACGATATGACTTATTATAACGGTGAGCTGTTCCTCACCAAGCCGGGCAACGAAAGCGTTCCCACTGTGGCAGTGGTGGATGCGGAGACCCTGACCTTTAAGGAATTCCGGGACTTTACCGGGGAGTATGCGGTCGGCTCTGTACATTATGAGCCTACCCGGGAACAGTTTGCCAGCCGTGTGAACGGCACGAACATCGGTATATACGATAAGGACATGAATTTTATCAAGCTGGTGTCCCCGGGCAATGTGATGGATATGACCGGACAGGGCTGTGTGGCAGATGAGAACTACGTCTACCAAAACTGGTGGGACGAATTGCGCAGAGAGGCGGTACACGATGCCATTACCATCTGTGACTGGGAGGGCAATTTCCTTGCCCATACCACTGCCTATTGGGATAACAGCATGGCCGACATGGAGCCGAAAACCGTGTATATGATCAACGGAGAGCTCTACGGCATGTGGATCGACTGGGCGCAGGGAATGTTCGTGTATAAGATCGATTTTGCGCTGGCTTAAAGGAGTGTGATCCCAATGAAGAACAACAAAAAATACTTGCTGAGCCTTCTGGGTATCCTGCTTTGCCTGACAGTTCTTTGGGGCTGCAGTGACGAGCAAGCACCGGTGCAAACAGAGGTTCCTACCACGGTAGAGGCCACCGAGCCGGCGGCAGAGCCCCAGTATGAGCTATACTGGAACCTGGACAGAGGCATGTACGCAGGTGCCGCGGAGGATGGTGGCACTTCCCGCCAGCCTGAGGCAGACGGCTATTACCATGCCCGGTTTGCCTATGAGGGCGAGACAGTGACGCTGCGGGTAAAGACCCGGAAGATGATGAATAAGATCGACATCGGTGATGACCTTATTGGCTTGGACGTGGATGAAGAAGGTGTGATCCAGGGCTTTAAGTACCTGACACAGCTGCCGCTGAAAACCACGGTCTACAACTGCTATGTCCAGTCCATTGACGGCCAGGTTGTGGTGACGAACGTCAATTCCGGACTCGACGGGGAAGAAATCGAAGTCGAGTGTACCGATGGCACACGGATCTATGATATGACCGGTACCACAGGTCCTATTGGTTGTAATACGGATCTGACGTTTATGGACTGCGTCATGGGTATTTCCGATATGCAGGGCAATTTGACCCATGTGTATATTACCAACCGGGCGCTGTATATGAATCAGCATCCCGGCTACTGTGAGCATTGCAAGACCGATGTCACCTGGTACGAGTGGACCCGGCAGGACAGACTGCCCATGGTGGAGGGTCACTATCAGCTGATGCACAATGTGCGCAATGAGGCACAGAATAATATTGCCGCTAACAGCCAGGTATGCCTGGACCTGAACGGCAAAACCATCATGAGCGACAATTATAACACCAAGCGCATTTATTCTCTGCACAGCGACGGTGCGCGGCTGGCCATCATGGATTCCAGCCCGGACGGCTCCGGCAGAATTGTCGGAAAGGGCGAGATTTCTGCCCATGGCGGTATGATCTGGGTCCGTTTCGGTCAGCTGGATCTTTACGGCGGCACCATTGACGGCAGCCAGCTTGTGGACAGGGGCAACGGCACAGTCATCAATTCCGGCGGCGACACGCTGGTCCATATCCATGGCGGTACGATCATCGGTGGTACTGCGGCCTGCATTCACGATGAGGCCAACAACAGCTACGGTGCAGCAACCGGCGGCGCGATGTATATTAACGGCAAGCTGATCATGGATGGCGGTGTCATCCGGGACGGCTATGCCCAGGCGACTCTGGTATATGAAAACGGAAAGCAGTCTGCCAAGCGGGGCATTGCCGGTAATGTGTTCCTGGCAACCGGCTCCGAGGCGGAGATCAACGGCGGCATCATCACCGGCGGCAGAGCCGGCGGTATCGCGGGCAATCTCTACGTCAACGGAAAAATGACCATGAACGGTGGCTCCATCACCGGTGGCTCTATTACATACGGCGGCTCCATGGGCGGCAATCTGTATGTGGGCGGAGAAGCGGTGGTTACCCTGAACAATGTGACCATTCGCGACGGCTCTGCCCGCAATCACGCGGGTAATGTCTATAACTACGGCATGCTGATTGTAAACGGCGGCTCCATCGTAAATCCCACCGTTTACAGTGTCAAAGACGGCACGAAAATGGAAAACACCGCAAGCCGCAACATCTTTATGGTAAACGGTCAGATGCACGTCAACGGTGCCTTCATTGAAGGCGGCATCAGCATGACCGATACCATCGAGTATGACGGAAAATCCCCCTATGTGGCGCTGTCCGGCAATGTACGGATCCTCAATGATCTTGGCTGGAGCAACCTGAGTGTGGGCGGTGCGGATGTAAAGGTGTATAACCTGGGCAAACAGGCCAGTGTCGGTATCAGCGGCACGGGTATCTTCTCCGAGCCCACGAAAGAAGAATACATGGTCAACTTCTTCTCCGACAAGGGGGGAGATATCTGCTACTATGATAAGTGCCTGGCAGTGGGCCGTGTGCAGTGCCTGTGCGGCGGCGACGAGACCCATGAAAGCTGGTGCGACGGCGAAAAGGAACTGTGGAAGGCCTGGACGGACAAAGCCAAGCTTCCCAACCAGGACGGAAAGTACTATCTTGTAAACGATATTGCGTTGGAGGCGGTCCAGGGCGTTGCCAAGGACAACCATGTCCAGTTGGATCTGAACGGAAAGACGGTCACCTGCGTGCCCGGCGGCAGAATCTACAATGTGATCCAGGATAATACGGCCCTGACCATTACGGACACTGCAGGCGGCGGTATTCTTAACCGGATCGATACGGAGCCCTATGCGGCCCAGGGCGGTCTGCTTTGGGGCGGTGCATCCAGCACCATTACCCTGTATCGGGGCATCTATGACGGCGGCAGCGCCATTGACCAATCCTCCGGTGCCTGCTTGAAGTCCGGCGGCGTGCTGAATCTGTACGATGCCACCATCCAGAACGGTGTGGCCACCAGAAGCGGCAGTGTTACCATTGATAAAACCGGTGTGTTCAATATGTACGGCGGTAAGATCATAGGCGGTACAGCCCTGGAGGGATCTGCCGGCGGTAACCTTATGGTGGAGGGCGTTGCCAATCTCTTTGGCGGCATCATCCAGGACGGCGTGGCGGATAACGGCCCTGGCGGCAATGTGAGCGTCATCGGTACTGTGAATCTGCAGGGCACCCGGATCCTGGGAGGCAGCGCCAATGTGGCCGGCGGTGTCTACCTGGCGGGTACGCTGAATATGTCTGCCGGTTCTATTGAGAACGGTACGGCAAAGAACTTCGCCGGAAATATTCAGGTGAACGGCACCATGTACATGACCGGCGGTACCATTGCCGGCGGTACGGCAAAGAACGTAAAATCCCACAATGTGACCATCCGGGCAGGGAAGACCCTGCATATGTCCGGCGGTACCATCGCCGGCTTTGTGGACGGCATGGTGACCACCCTGGAGGATGGGACCCGTCAGCCTGCACAGCTGCTGCTTTCCGGAAGTCCTGTGATCTACACGGAATCCGGCACCGGCATCATGGTGGATTCGGGCTATCAGGTGGAGGTCGTGGGCGCCCTCACGGAAGAAGCCAAATTGCAGCTGAGTCTGCTGGGCGGCGCACCGGAGGGGGCTGTGGTCACTGCGGCGCAGGACTACACCCTGACGGAAACGGATAAGCAGGCCTTCCGGAACGACCGGACAGATTTGGAACTGAAAATGCAGGACAATGCTCTGTTCTATGAGATCTCCGGTGCGGAGTACTACTGCATTTGCGGCGGCAAGGCCGAAGGCGTTGGCGACCATGTCTGTGAGGCGGTCATGTGGCAGCCCTGGACCTCCAATACTGCCTTGCCCACAACACCCGGTAACTATTATCTGACCGGCAATGTGGACTGCACCACCACCCATGTGGTGGGGGACGGCACTAACAAGACCGTTGTTTCCCTTGACCTGCGCGGCTTTACGGTCACCAACCATAATGAAAACAGAGGACATACCGTCCACAAGTATGGCACTTTGAACCTGACCGATACCGTAGGCGGCGGTCAGATCCTGAAGGATCCCGCAGTCACCTACAACGGCTGGGGCAGTGGTATCTTCCTCAACGGCGGCGAGCTGAACCTGTATGCCGGTATCCTGGAGGGAAGCAAGGTCGCCAGTGCCAAGCATACCGGCCTTGTGCTGGTGGGCAAGGAAGCCACCTTCCGCATGTATGGCGGCAGTGTCCAAAACGGCAAGGCCGTGGGCGCGGGCAATATCCAGGTGGAAGGCACCATGTATCTGTATGGCGGCACGGTCACCGGCGGTACTTCCATCGAGGGCAATACCCGTAAGGAAGCCGGTAATATCTGGGTCAAGCCCGGGGCTGTGCTGAATATGCACGGCGGACGGATCGAAAACGGCATTGGTCATAACAACTGGGGCGGCAATGTGCTGGTGCAGGGTACTATGACCATGAGCGGCGGCGAGATCCTGGGCGGCAATGAAAACGACAAACGGGAAGGCGCGAACCTGGTACTCCACGGCGACGGCATCCTGAATATGTCCGGCGGACATATCCACGGAAGTATGCGCCAGTTTAACTCTGCCAATACGGTGCTGAACCTTTCCGGCAGTGCCAAGATCTACAATCCCGAAGGCGGCAGTCAGCTGATCTGGTTCTGGGATGCCAGCAAGCAGCTGAAGATCAACATTGTTGGTCCGCTGGATGCGGATGCCAGGATCCTGGTCAACGGCAATTTGGGAGATAAGCTTCCCGTAGCCGATCCCAAGCCCGAGTACGCAAAGCATTTCGGCACCAATGATCTGATCGCAGTGTATCAGGACGGTGGCCTGTATCTGTACGCAGAGGGAACCCTTCTGCAATGCACCTGCGGCGGCAAGGCTGTGGGAATGCAGGACCATGTCTGTCAGGATGTGGTATGGCTGCCCTGGGAGGATCCCGGTAAGCTGCCCTCCACGGCAGGAAACTATTATCTGACTGTGCCGGTGAGCACCTCTGTGGTCTACCTCTATCAGCCCGACCAGCAGTACAGACTGGACCTGCACGGACAGACCGTCACGGTGAAGGCCGGTGAACGGGGCTTCCGGCTGACGGATACGGCGGCGGGTATGGAGCTTTCCATTACGGACTCCGTTGGCGGCGGCAGCATCCGCCTGGCAGCCCAAAGCCAATTCAATTCCCACGGCAGTGTCATTTGGTTCCAGAATGCCAGCGGAGATCCCATGGTGCTGAACCTCTACGGAGGTGTCATCGATGGCGGTAACATCCCCAATACGGCCAACGGCATTATCAACCTGCCTGCGAACTCCGTATTCAATATGTACGGCGGTACCGTCCAAAACGGAAACTGCGCCAACGGTGGCAATGTAAATACTGCGGGCATCGTGCATATGTATGGGGGCAGCATTGAAAACGGTACTGCCACCACTGCCGGCGGTAATATCGTTGTTTCCGCTACGGGACATTGGTATCTGCATGGCGGTACCGTCAGCGGCGGTACGGGCCTTCCCAACTGGGGCGGCAATGTGCTGGTCCAAGGCACGATGACCATGTCCGGCGGCCATATCACCGGCGGCAAGAGCAGTGGAGGCACTGCCTTCCGGGGCAATATGTGCCTGAACGGAAAGGGTGTGCTGAATATGTCCGGCGGCATCATCGACGGACAGGTGTGTTCCTTTAACAGCAACGACACCAAGGTGAATCTTTCCGGCAAGGCTGTGATCTGGAGCCCCACCGGGCAGAATCATCTGTCTGTGATCGAGGGCGGAAAGACCATTACGGTTACGGTGACCGGCGCTTTGGAGCCGGAGGCGAAGATCGGGATTACCGGCGTGAGTGCCGGCGGTCTCGTTGCCGCAGCGGCCCAGGGCTACACCCTTACACAGCAGGACCTTGCCTGCTTTGCACCGGAATGTGAATTAACGGACAATAAAATCTATAGGAAATGACCCTGAGCGGGGCGGGAACCCCCGCCCCGCTCAATGCGCGATTTGAAAAGGAGAACTGACTATGCGTTATCTGCTTCCTAAGGTGGAAACCTACTATAAGGCCAATCTGCACACCCACAGCACGGTATCCGACGGCGCCTGGACACCGGAAGAACTGAAAAAGCAATACAAGGCCCAGGGCTATCAGATCCTGTCGTATACGGACCATGAGGTGCTGATCCCCCATCTGGACCTGGATGATGAGAGCTTTATGACCATCCCCGGCTATGAATTTGAGGTATATGAGCCCGGTCTGAGTAAGCACCACAGAAAAAGCTACCATCTGAACTTTTTTGCTAAAAACCGGGAACAGAAGAAACAGCTGTTTAACCGGGCTTATACCTGGGGCAATGCCCTGAAGTATGTGGATCAGGTGGTGAGCGACGGAAATGATGACCGCAGCTACAGCGTGGAGGCGGTGAACCGGATCCTTGCCCAGGCCAACGAAATGGGCTTTTTGGTAAGCTATAACCATCCCAACTGGTCTTTGCACAGCTACCCGGATTATGCAGAACTGAAGGGCCTTTGGGCAGTGGAGGTGTTCAATAATGAATGCTCCCTGATCGGCTATGCGGACGATCCCAATGAGTCCGTATTTCAGGATCTGCTGCGCAAGGGAAACCGGATCTTCCCTCTGGCTACGGACGATTTCCACAGCTTACCCCATCCGAAGCATATTTTTGGCGGATGGATCATGGTGGGCGCCCGGGAGTTTACCTATGACAGCGTAATGCAGGCACTGGAAAAGGGCGATTTTTACGCCACCACCGGCCCTCAGATCCATAGCCTGACTATGGAGGGGACAAAACTTTCTGTGGAATGCTCCGAGGCGGTGCAGATCAAGCTGCTCACCCACAACCGGATGGGTGCGCGCTTGCTGGCAGAGCCCGGAAGCACCCTGACAGCAGGGGCGTTTGATCTTACCCAGTGGATGGAAGATTGCCCTGAGGAATTCCGCCAGCAGGCATACTTCCGCCTGCGGATCACGGATAGGGAGGGGAAGCACGCCTTCACCCGAGCCTACTGGAGAGAGGATGTTTTATGAGCGAGCTGAAATTTCGCAGACTGGGTACCATGATCGACTGTTCCCGCAATGCGGTCATGAAGCCGGAGAGGGTGGAGCAGTGGATCGACCTGACCGCTGATCTGGGCTATAATTGCTTGCTTCTATACCTGGAGGACACCTATGAAATCGAGGCAGAGCCCTATTTCGGGCATCTGCGCGGACGCTACTCCCGGGAGGAGCTGCGCCGTATGGATGACTACGCGGCCCAAAAGGGGATGGAACTGATCCCCTGCATCCAGACCCTTGCCCATGTGAATGCCCTGATGCATTGGCCGGTGTACAAGGAACTGCGGGACGCGGACGATATTCTGCTGGCAGGGGATGACCGTGTCTACGAGCTGGTGGACCGGATGTTTGCTTCCCTGACATCGGCTTTGCGTACCCGTATTATCAATATCGGTATGGACGAGGCCATGATGCTGGGCAGAGGCAAATATCAGACCCTCCACGGCTATGAGGATAAGTTTGATATTCTGCTGAAGCACCTGAACCGGGTATCCGAGATCGCCCGGAAATACGATCTGCAGCTGATCATGTGGGGAGATATGTTCTTCCGCCTGGCCAGCGGCGGTGGCTATTATGCGGAGGGGGTCAGCATCTCCGACCGGATCAAGGCCATGATCCCCGATAATGTGAACCTCATTTACTGGGATTACTACGCGGTGGAGCAGAAGCATTACGACAACCGTGCCAAAAACCACATGGCCATTAAAAAGGACATTTGGTTTGCCGGCGGTCTGTGGTGCTGGTCCGGCTTTACCCCTCACAACGATTTTGCCAATGTGACCATGGCTATGGCAACCAGGAGTGCCCTGGATAATGGGGTACAGGATGTCTTTATGACCATGTGGGGCGATGACGGCGGCGAATGCTCCTGCTTTGCCATGCTCCCGTCCCTGTACAGTGTATCCCAATATGCCAGGGGCAATTGGGATACGGACAGCATCAAAAGAGGCTTTGAGGATAAATTCGGGATCCCCTTTGACGATTTTATGCTTCTGGACCTTTTGGGTACTGCCAACGAAAAAGAGAAGATGATTGTAACGCCTGATAAGTATATGCTCTATTGCGACTGCCTGATGGGTCAGTTTGACAATAAGGTGCGCAGCGGGGATGGGGAAGCTTACGGACAGTGTGCTGAAAAGCTGGAAAAATGGGCAGACCATCCCCAATTTGGCTATCTGTTTTCCAGTCAGAGGGCTCTTTGCAAGGTCCTGGAAGTGAAATTTGACCTGGGTGTGCGTACCCGGAAGGCCTATTTGGAGAAGGACCGGGAAGGGTTGAGGGCTTTGCTTCAGGAGTACGAAAAGCTTCCGGGGCGGATCGAGGACTTTTACCGCGCTTTCCAAAACCTGTGGATGCAGGATAACAAGCCCTTTGGCTTTGAGATTCAGGATCATCGGCTCGGTGGCCTGATGCTCCGTGTGCGCCACTGCGCCCAGCGGATCAAACAGTATTTGCAGGGAGAAATTTCCCACATCGAAGAACTGGAACAGCCGGTGCTGGATGTCCAGTGCAAGGGCGAGAAGGGGGACGGCAATCCCATCCAGTTTAACAATTGGGGCATGAGCATATCCACCTGCGTAAAGTGAGGAGATTCTATGGAAACCCGTTGGCTTTATACTACAAGTGAAAACTTCCCGACCCTGGTGGAGGCTTCCAAAGGGGTGTGCATCATCCCTATGGGATGCGTGGAAAAGCATGGACTGCATCTGCCCCTGGGTCAGGATATTATTCAGGTCAGCCATTTGGCCTATATGGCCTCCCAGCTGGAAACTGCTTGTGTGTTCCCAGACTTTACCTTTGGGGATGTGCCGGAAAACAGCCCCAATACGCCCGCCGGATCCATTACCCTGCCTATGGATATGGAAATGGCACTGCTGGAGACCCTTTGTCAGCAGATCAGCCGCAACGGCTTCAAAAAGATCTTGATTTATAACGGACACGGCGGAAACGGCAGTATTCTTACCGCCTTTTTGCGAAAGCTGGAAAATAAGTACCATGATTTTGTAGTGGGTGTGGTGTTTGTGGGGCTGAGCGCGCCCCATAAGCTGGCAAAGCAGATCCTGGAACAAGGCCCGGAATCGGTACCGGAAATGACCCCGGAGGATATCGACCTGGTATTAAAATACCATCAGGAGAATATGCGCATCGGTCATGCCTGCTTTGGGGAGACGGCCTATGCCATGGGCATCTGTCCGGAGAGCGTCCGGCTGGATCGGCTGGGCATCGAGGACGGGCAGAGCCGTGGCAAAGCGGACTATTTTAAGGCGGCTGGGATCCAGATCCGGGATGGAGGCTGGGGGATCAATTTCCCCAACGCCTTTGACGGAGATGATCCCATTGGCTGCAATGAACGGATCGGAAAGGCAGCTCTGCGGCTGGAGGCCCAGCGGTTTGCCCACGCGATCCGGGTCATGAAGGAGGACGAAAACCTCATGAAGTGGCATCAGGAAGCCTGGGGTGTCGCACCGTGAGGACCTTAGAGGGCTTAATGGCCCGGGTGGGCTGCACCCGATACCCACAGCGGTGGGATCGGCTGTTTGAAAAGGCCATGGACCGCTATGACCGGGAGGGGTGCTTTGCGGCAGATGCCGCCTTTCTGGACGGTCTGGAGGAACGCTACGGCTGCTTTGCAAAGCATGGGGCGATCTACCGGGCGGCTGCCGCTCAGGTGCGGCAGGAGGAGGACCTGGGCAGGTTTTTGACCCTGCTTTCCATGGCCCTGGCGGATCAGACCCACAAATGGGAGGATCTGCGGGCCTTTACAAGACCCCATACCCCGGCGGGCAAGACGCCCCTGGGCTATGAAATGGTAACGGGGCTTGCTTTATGCAGCCAGCTGGATGGGGCCGCTGCCCACCTGCGGAAACTGGGTCTGCCGGAGTCGGTGGTGCGGCAAAATCTTACCCTGGCGGTGAACAGTGCGGATACCTATATCCGTACCCACAAGGGTCAGCCCGGTTTTGATCTGCTGAATTGGGCGCAGCTGTACCTGGAAGGAAAGCTGTTTTGGATCGACCGGCTGGAGATCGAGCTGTTTGGGGGCTTTGAGGGCCGTGCTGCTGTGTTTACGAATCAAGAGGGGAAATGGGTGGCACTGGCCCGGGGAATCACCCTGCACAAAAGCGGCTATGCCCTGGGGTCTGTGCATTATGAGGACCCGGAGGGCAGCTGGACCGGGGAGCTTACCGAAACCGCCGAGGGCTGGGAGGGGTATCCCTATTTGGAAAACGGTGCTGTCAGTGGGGAGAAATGCTTTTTGTCCCGTAAGGACTGGGAGCTGCTGGTAGACCGGGGGGACCCGGTGATCCGCCTGCATATTCCCCCCACGGGACCGCTGACACCGGAGCTGGTGGACAGGACCCTTTACCGTACCGAACAGTTTTTGAAGACCTATTTTCCAGACCATCCCCGCGCGGTTTATACCTGCGCCTCCTGGCTGATGGACCCCCAGCTGGAAACTCTCCTGCCCCGGTCCAATATCGGCGCCTTCGGACGCCGTTTTGCCAAGCTGACCATTCCCAACAACGGCAGAAGTGTTTTCAATTTTGTATTCCATAAGCCCGATATGGATTTTTCCATAGAGGAGCTGCCGGAAACCACAAAGCTGGAAAAAGTGCTGAAGCATCACTATCTGGATGGCAAAGCCATTTATGCCATGGTGGGCTTTTTTATCAATAAGGAGTAAAACATATGCAATATCCCTATCAAGATCCGGCTCTTGACATCGAGGAGCGTGTAAAAGATCTGTTAAGCCGCATGACGCTCCGGGAAAAGCTGGCCCAAATGCGCCTGCTCTTTCCCGGCGCCAAACAGGCAAAGCAGGAGCCCTTCGATGTTGCGTATCTCGAAGAAAACAAGCACTGCTGCGGTGCGATCTACAATCCCTACAGCATGTCGGTGGAAACGGTGAATGCCATCCAAAAATGGTATGTGGAGAACACCCGTTTGGGCATCCCCATTGCTGTCCATTCGGAAAGCCTGCATGGGGGAAACCACGAAACGGATACGGTATTTCCCCAGTCCATCGGCCTGGGTGCGGCCTTTCATAAAGAACTGATCGCCCAGATCGGTCAGGTCATGGGCAAGCAGGTAAAGGCCGGAGGCAATAACCTGGTCTATGCACCGAACCTGGACCTGAGCCGGGACCCCCGATGGGGCAGGACCGAGGAAACCTACGGAGAAGACCCCTATCTGACAGCCCAATACGGCGTTGCCTATATCAAAGCCATGCAGGCAGAAGGGGTAGCCTGCTGTCCCAAGCATTTTCTTGCCTACGGACTGGGGGAGGGGGGCATCAACCTGGCCCCGGCCCATGCCGGAGAACGGGAAATGCGGGAGGTATTGCTGGAGCCCTTCCAAAAGGCAGTGACCGAGGGCGGCGCAATGGGCATCATGCCCTCCTATGGAGAACTGGACGGAGAGCCTCTCCACGGCAGCCGCAGACTGCTGACAGAGCTTCTGCGCACAGAACTGGGCTTTACGGGACAGGTGGTCTCCGATTACGGCGCTGTATCCATGCTCAGAAGCTTCCATCGGGTGGCAAAGGACTGCCTGGAGGCAGGCAAACGGGCGCTGTATGCCGGTGTGGATATGGAGGCACCTAAGATGGTAGGCTTCGGTCCGGAGCTGGAGGAGGCAGTTGAGAGGGGAACGGTCCCGGAAAGCTGGGTCGATACCGCTGTCAGCCGCATTTTGCGCCATAAATTCCAAATGGGTCTGTTTGAAGATCCCTATACAGATCCCCAAAAGATGGCGCAATGCCATGGGGATGCGCCCCTGGCCCTGGCAAGGAAAGCCGCGGAGGAGACTCTGGTACTGCTGAAAAATGAAAACAATATCCTGCCCCTTTCCGAAAAGATCGGGAAAGTGGCGGTGATCGGACCCAACAGCGCCGTTGCCCAGCTGGGAGACTACACCCCGAGCGGAGCCTGGCCCAGAGCCGTAAGCGTGAAGCAGGGGCTGGAAACGCTTTTGGGAGAAGATCGTGTCAGCTATGCTCTGGGCTGTACCACTGCCGGTGGTACGGAGAAACAGCTGCGTGAGGCTGTGGAGCTTGCCAGGCAGGCGGATGTTGCCATCGTGTGCCTGGGAGACAATTCCAATTTCTCCGGTGGCATCGGCTGGGGTGCGGAGAATCCCGGGGAGAGCATTGCCATCACCAGCGGTGAGGGCTTTGATATGTGCAGCCTGGAGCTGCCGGGCAGACAGCAAAAGCTGCTGGAGGCAATTTGGGAAACCGGAACACCGGTGGTACTGGTGCTGCAAACGGGAAGACCCTATGCGATATCCTGGGCCGCGGACCATATCCCTGCCATTTTGCAGGCCTGGTATCCCGGCGAGCAGGGCGGTCATGCCGTTGCCGATGTGCTGTTTGGCAGAGTCAATCCATCCGGTAAGCTTCCCATTTCCATGCCCCGTTCGGTGGGGCATCTGCCCGTCTACTACAACCATAAAGCCTCTGCACGGGGCTTTTACAAAAAGCCCGGCTCTTTGGAAAAGCCGGGAAGAGACTATGTATTCGATACCCCCCAGGCATTGTATCCCTTCGGCTACGGCTTGTCCTATACCACCTTCTCCTATCGGGAGTTGGGGGTCTCGGTGCTGGGCAAGGACCGGGCAACCGTTCGGGTAACCGTGGAAAACACCGGAGATCGGGCGGGCTTCGAGGCGGTACTGCTGTATGTTTCCGACAAATACTGCCGGATCACGCCCTTTGTCCGCAGACTGCGGGGCTTTGAAAAGCTTTGGCTGGAGCCCGGAGAATGCAAAACTGTGGCATTCGACCTGGGCTTTGAGGATTTTGCCTTTATCAATGAGAACATGGAGCCTGAGGTGGAGTCCGGTGACTTTACGGTTACCGTAGGGGATCTGCAGGAAAGCTTTGTTTTGGAATGAAACCATATATCAGAGGGGAAATATTATGAAGTTTTATGCCAATCTACATACGCACTCCACCCATTCCGATGGTCAGCTGTCTCCGGAACAGCTGGCAAAGGTGGCGAAAGGGGAGGGCTATTCTGCCCTGGCTATCACCGACCATGATGTGGCGACCGCATGGCCGGAGCTGCAGGCCGCCTGCCAGGCTGAGGGTATGGAGTGCATTTTTGGCGTGGAGTTTTCCGCACCTTCGGTTTTGCTGAAAAGAAAGAGCGGTGCATACGGACATTTTCACATTACCGGCTATCATTTTGACCCGGAATATCCGGCAATGAAGGAGTACTTAGCCGGGATGAGCCTGCGGCAGACCCACCAAACCAAGACCCTCTTTGAATGGGGCGTTGCCGAGGGTAAGCTCCGGGGGATCACCTGGGAGGAAGTGCTGGAATACAACGCCGGCAAAACCTGGCTGTGCAATGAACAGCTGTTCCGGGCGCTGATGGATAAGGGCCTGGCGGTTCGTGCAGACCATCCGCAATTCTTCCGGGAGCTGTTCGGCAGCCGCAGAGGTCAGGTGCCGCCTGCCTATGATTTTAAGCAGGCGGACGAGATCATTGCCCTGATCCGCGCTGCCGGCGGTGTTGCGGTGCTGGCTCACCCCCACCGTCAGCTGCACCTGGTTGAGCCCCTGATGGAGATGGGCATCGAGGGCATGGAGGTCTGGCATCCGGACCTGGAGCCTCAGGAGCAGGAGGAGGCCTACCGGCTGGCACTGGAAAAGGGTCTTTATATATCCGGCGGTACGGATCATTACGGCGTGTGCGACAATGCCTATGAGAATTACCCAAACCCCAAGGATTGCCCCTACTATATGGAGCCTGGCAGCGCCGGCACCACCTACGAATACTATGTAGAATTGCGGGATAGAAAACGCAGCCGATAAATACTTTAGAAGAGGATGAGAGCGAATATGTGTGGTTATAGGATCGAACCGACGGATGGCCAACCGGATTGGAGCAAGGTCCCGGAATTGAAGGTGGACAATGTCCTGTGGCTCCCGGATGTGGGCATCCGCATGACCCAGCAGATCTGCTATGACGAAGAAAAACTGTATATTCACCAAACTGCGGTGGAAGCTCAGATCCGGGCAGAGCATACGGAGCCTTTGGCCCAGGTCTGTGAGGATAGCTGTATGGAGTTTTTCTTCTGCCCGGAGACAGACTCTGACCGATATTTTAATTTTGAGTGGAATCTGAAGGGCTGCCTGTATCTGGGCTTCCGTACTGGAAGAGAAAATGCGGTCCGTCTGCAATTGGAAGACCCTAAAAAGCTGTTTGCCTTTCGAGGTGCGAAAACTGCAGAGGGTTGGGAGATCTTCTATGAGATCCCGGTGGCCTTTGTCCGGCTGCTGATTCCGGATTTTACCTTACAGCCGGGAACGGAGCTTCGGGCCAATTGTTTCAAATGCGGCGATCTGACGGAAAAGCCCCATTACCTTTCCTGGAATCCCAGCACATCTGCCACCCCGGATTTCCACCGTCCCCAGGATTTTGGGACGATGGTTTTGGCTTAAAATGGATCTGTAGGGACACCCGTCCCCGGGTGTACGGGACATAAAAAACAGCGCAAAATCTGCAAAAAATATGCAGATTTTGCGCTGTTTTTTATGGTTTGGCTGCGGTCACCCCGGAGGGGTGACCCTACGAAAAACGTTTTGAGAATAAGCCTTCTCCAGGGAGAGGGGTTCACGCAAACCGTCCCTCGGTCTTATTTATTCAGTTCTTTTCTTTTTGCCCGCCTGACTCGGTTGATGTGTCGTTCGAAATCACCGCTGTTTATCAGTTCTGTAACAACGAGCTGCTCAAAGGTGGGGACGGTGCAGGAAAAGAAGCCGAGCTTTTCTTCGTACGCATCCGCAAGCTTTTTCGGTAATACCATATACCCGATTCGGAAAGAAGGGGTGACCGTTTTTGAAAAGGTGTTCATGTAAATGACATTATCTTTCAGCGAGTGTGAGAAAAGAGTCTCTTCCGGTTTCATTGAGATAGAAAATTCGGACTCAAAATCATCTTCGATGATATAACGCTCCTTTTGTTCAGCCCATCTAAGATACTCGTGGCGTTTTGAAGCTGTGGCCGTGATACCGCTCGGGAAGCTGCGATAAGGTGAGATATGTAAAATATCTGCCGAAGAGTTCCGTAGAGCCGGACTGTCAATACCATCACACGTCAGCGGAAGCTTTTCTAAGGCAACTCCGGAAGCCTTGTAGACTTGCTCGATCTTTTTGTAGGACGGTGCTTCAATGGCATAAACACGTTCTCTGCCGAGAAGTTCCACGAGTAGTGTATACAGGTGCTCTGAACCCGAGCCAATGATGATCTGTTTTATGTCTGCAATGATACCCCGGTTACGTGCCAGATAGGAGCGAAGAGCTTCCCGGAGTTCGATGGTTCCGAGGTTGGGGGAGCGTTCGAGAATTCCGTTGCCTTCGTTTGTGTCGCTGATCACCTTACGCATGGTTTTTCTGAGTACCGACAGCGGGAAATCCGGATAATCATGATTACCGTGCTCAACAGGAACTTTCTTTTTGGGTGTCTCCAGGGTGGCAGCAAAATGATCGTCCTTACGGAAGATCACAACAAATCCGCTTCTTTCCCTGGCTTCTATATATCCTTCATCGCAAAGCAGGGCGTATGCATGTACAACAGTTACGGTGCTGACGGAAAGTTCATCGCATAGCAGGCGTATGGACGGAAGTTTTGCCTGATAAGGGAGTGTCTCATCAATAATATCCTGACGGATCTGCTTATATATCTGCAGGTATACGGGACGAATGTCTTTATCTATAATGTACTTCATCTGTATATATAAAATTCTCCTTTTCTGACTGTTTTAATGTCAGCAGATTTATTATATACTGATACGGTGAGTTAATCAATAGGAGAAAGATGAAAAATGGATGAACTATTTAATCAGGCAACTGCTGTAATGAAGGAACTTGGTGAAAAGGCAAGTCTTAAAGCCGGAGATATCGTCATTGTCGGTTGTTCCACCAGTGAGATTATCGGCTCCAAAATTGGAACCAATTCCAGCCCCGATGTGGCATATGTTGTTTTCCTCGCTATTTATGAATACGCAAAGAAACAAGGCTGGCGCCTTGCCTTTCAATGCTGTGAGCACTTAAACCGTGCCATAGTAGTAGAAAGAGATACTGTACCAACAGCAGAAATCGTTAACGTTGTTCCTCAGCCCAAGGCGGGTGGATCTATGGCAACACAGGCGTATCAGCATTTTGAAAATCCTGTAGTCATAGAGGAAATAAAGGCAGATGCCGGCATTGATATCGGCTTTACGCTTATAGGAATGCATCTGAAAAAAGTGGCTGTTCCTGTTCGCTTGGATAACAATAAAATTGGTGAAGCTACCGTTCTTGCTGCACGTACCAGACCGAAATTCATCGGTGGTATTCGAGCGGAGTATAATCAGGAATTACTGTGAAAGGAGCGCAGGATATGAAGGAAAAAAACGCAACACAAAAAATCGTTATAGCTGCACTGCTTGCGGCGTTGACCTGTGTGGCAACGATGATTATTAAGATCCCGTCACCCTTAAAGGGATATTTGAATCTGGGCGATTGCGTTGTTTTACTTGCCGGATGGATGCTGTCTCCTGTGTACGGTTTTTTAGCTGCGGGACTCGGTTCTGCGTTGGCAGATTTGTTTTCGGGATACGTTGTTTATGCACCCGCAACCTTTGTTATTAAAGGCTTGATGGCACTGATTGCATATTACGGCTTTAAGCTGTTACATAAGAAACTCGGCAACCTGCCTTCCCGAATGATTACGGGTACTGTTGCTGAGTCGGTTATGATACTTGGGTATTTTGCGTTTGAGGGCTTCCTGTATGGTTTCGGTCCGTCTGTTGTAAATATACCTGCAAACGGTGTTCAGGGCATTGCAGGACTCATTCTCGGATGCATACTTGTTAAAATGTTTGAAAAAAGTAAACTAATACAGTTCTAAAAATGTCAAGAGCGTCGCTTCGGCGGCGCTCTTTGCTGCAGTTGCGGAAATGTTAACCTCTGTTGCTTGAAGTCGTAGGTTGAAATCGGTATAATTATCTCATAAACAAGGAGGCACTGATATGCTAAGTAAGACAGGGGACGGTTCCGTGTCTACGTCAACTATTTAAGGCAATTTGCGGAAGAAAACGCACGATTTTATGATAAAATCTAACTTTTAGCCCAGGACATAGAACCGTCCCCTGTCTTATGATGCGGGCTATCTGGTAATACCGGACTACATTCGTAATATCCCACGGGAACGGCCTTGTGCCGTTCCCTTTTTATATTGCGGATTCTCTATTGACGGAAAGGCTTCCTTTGTATATAATTAGCATGATACTACCATGAAGAAAGGCGATTTTCCATGAAAAAATATATTCTGATGGTTTTCTTGTGTGTCCTTGTTTTGTGCGTTGCCGCCTGTGGGGAAACGAAGCCGGAACCTACCGATGCGCCCACCACCCAGGCCACAACAGAAGCCGCCGTACCGCCCACGACTGGAGAAAAACCCAAGGCAGAGCGGAAAGTACCCTACTCCCTGCTGCTGGACGCCGCGGTAGCTATCCGGAAAGAACCCAGCCTGGAAAGCGAGATCCTTCGTCCGGTGGGCTTTTCCCAGAGCCTGCGGATCGTGAAGGAATTCCGGGACGATGCGGGAGAGATATGGGGTATGCTGGATGGTAATCAGGGCTGGATAAAGATCACCGGTACACCGGACCGCATTACCCGGGTCTGCCCCGTGTGCGGCGTTTCCGAGCCGGAGGTGGCGTTCCCGGAGAATTGGCAGCTTGGCATGGCCTGCAACGACTGCCGGGAAACCCAGGACTAACATAGAGAGGGGCTGTCTCACTAAGCGAGACAGCCCCTTTTTCTTATGGTCTACGCCAACTATTTAAGGCAATTTGCGGAAGAAAATGCGAAATTTCATGACAAAATCTAACTTCTGTCCAGGGACATAGAACACCCATGCCGCTGAGCCGCACACACGCTTAATGAACAGTTTATCTTCACGCAAACCGTCCCCTGTCTTCCAGTCCCGTATCGGTAGTAGCGGCGGCGATAGCGACCCGGAACAAGTCATCGTAGCTATAGTTTGTCCGGGTGGCATCGGTATCCTCGGGGGCCTTGTACCAAAGAAGCACACCCTTTTCCAGGTCGTAGCCGTATTCGGTGGTATTGCCCAGGGCATCGGTAGCAGAGGCGGTATCATTCCCGCTAAGCCTTCCCCTTGGGGAAGGTGCCCCAGTGGTCACACTGGGGCGGATGAGGGAGTCCCTGAGGGGAACGGGACAAGAGAACCGTCCCCTCGTCCCTTTGTGCTACTTGTTGTCCCGCTGTCTTAAGATAATGATATATGCTATGCATAGTATCCGAAACTGCGTAACCGTTGTCGTCATTACGCCTGGACGCAAGAAACAATAGGATCCTCTCAATATTTTCGGCATCCGCAATATCTTCCAGTGTATGCAGAATCGCACACTTGACTTGATAGTTTCCTACATCGAACAAACGCAATAGATCTTCCAATCGTTCTTTTTCACCCAGATTATATAATCCTGCGTAAATATCAACGTAAATTCGAGGACTTTGTTCCTTAGAAGCCGCAGTGCGCAATAGGATTTGGGCATCGCGTTTATGACGCTCTCCGGAAGCTACCGATAAGCCCCAAAAGCTATAGGCCCGCACCAAATCGCTCTCATCCTTCACTCCATCGCAAAAAGCCAGATAACTCTCTTCGCATGGAAAATTGCTCAAGGAATCAATGGCTTCCAGGCGCACAAATTCATCTTCATCCTTTGACAATTCAATCAATAGCGAAACAGCCCTCGTATCTCCACAGGCAAGGCTTTTTGCCAACACGCTGCGTAATTCTTCAGTACTTGATTTAATTAAACCTTCGAGGAAATGTACTGAAAAATAGCGAAACGGAGTTATTCCATTTCTGAAACATTGAAGTAAAAAAAGTTCTACACGCTCAAATACTATTGAATCCGTATTTTTCAATTTTAATACACCTCATTACGTTTCGCACGATTTCTTTGTCTTCTTCCCTTCTCCTCCTTCTGGTAACGTCGTCGTTCCTTTTTGCTTATTTTTTTGTCGTGGGCCTTCTGTGTTACCTCTGAGAGACAAGGGGACGGTTCTCTTGTCCCGTTCAAACATTCCATTCAACCACCTTTTTTGTCATGCCGGTCAGTCGACTGATTTGTCTGATCGACATCCCTTTTTCGTGCAGTTTTCGTATATACGTATTTCTTTTTTTAATTTCCAGTCCTTGGAATTCCGCAACGTTTTTGCATTTAGAAATCTTTATAATTAATTTTTTCGCCTCTTCGTCGGTCAGACGAAATCTCTCATCGATCTCAAGGCATTTATCATCATTTTCTTGCCGGTGATAATCAACAAATTGCTCAATAGGCAATATGGACAAAACAAACTCGGTATCTGTCAAACACGGCTTCCCAAGATACTCTCTCATGCTGCTATATCCATATTCCTCTGCCCTCTTACACAGCTTTGCCTTGACAGGATTTTGGTGGATATACCGCAATACTGTCAGTAAGTAGCCATCATCCTCCACGGGCTCACTTTTATATCGGTCTTGAAACAAGTGTCCACAACGATGATATTTCCAATTATACCAGTACACGTAACTACCGGCAATTCGCTTAAAAACCTGTGCCAGATTCTCTTGCCCCTCTTTTATTAAGATATGGATATGGTTTCCCATAAGGCAGTAGGCATATATGGAATAACCGCAAACCTCTTTATAATTTAACAGCGTTTCAATAAAGCGGTCACGATCTTCGTTGTCTTCAAAGATTTGTTGACGGTTTATACCGCGCAGCATAATATGATAGATACCTGTTGCGCTTTGTTTTCTGGACTGTCTTGGCATTTTGATCATCCTGTTTAATTGTATACTGCAGGTATTTTCTTGTCAAGGGGAACGGGACAAGAGAACCGTCCCCTTGTCCCCATCAACATATTCCTAAAGCTACAGACCGCCAGTGTTAATACCGGCGGTCTGTTTGTTATTCAAATACAATTCGCATTGTAGTTCCTTCACTAACTACGCTATTGCGTTCAATATGTGCCCCAAGGCATTGCGCGGCTTGTTTGGCGATGGAGAGGCCCAGGCCGGATGCTCACCCTTTTCTCCGTCGTGGAAGAATTGCCAGGTGGTGCCGTCAAACATATTGATGCCTTCTGCGGTATTCTTGACCGCGTGGGAATGGACCAAATCAATATGGAGACATCTGTACAGAATCGTACAGATAGTAAAAAGTCGGTCACTCAAAATGGAAGTGACCGACTCATCTTGTATTGTTGTCAGACTTATTTCTCTTGCTGCATAACCAGCTCACCGTTCAGAT
>SVLB01000058.1 GCA_015068135.1 Oscillospiraceae bacterium
CTTCTGCTGACAGGCAACGCCAAGGCACGTCCCGAAAGCATCAAGCCTGCCCTTGCCAAGCTGATCGCTTTGGAGTTTGATTGCGACTACGATTGGCTCCTTCACGGCAAGGAGCCGGAGCCGACAAAGACCGCAAAGCCGAACAAGCGCTCCTGTAAGGGGCCGCTTCGTGCCTACAGTATTTCGGTTCGGGAAAAGGAAGTCCTGACGCGCTTTGCTGAGGGTAAACGCATCAAGCAAATTGCCGAAGAAGACGGTATCACCGTCAATACAGCAAACTATTATCTCCGAATGGCGTATAAGAAGCTGAACGTCCACAGCCGAGAGGAGCTTGCCGAGCTGCTCGGTGGGTTGGACGAATCCGAATAAGTGAGATCCATATTATTTGACTCCGTTCCGTTTGCGGAACGGAGTCTTGCTTTGGAGAAGTGTTCTTGCTCGTTCCACCAAATCGGCGAAGGCGGCTTTATCATTGCCGTTCTCCAATACTCTGGAAAACATAGAAAGGGCGGTTAGTTTGACCTCGACCAAGTTCGTTTGCTTTCGCATCGTTTTCCTCCTTTCTGTGGAATAAAAAAAGCGCATGGATTTGTTCTTATCCATGCGCTCGGTGGCTTGTATTCAATTTTCAGGGAGTTCACAACCTGCTACAAAGGAAAATGCACCATTTTCGCATTCGCAAAATCACAAAATTTTTCTGACCGTAGAAACGGCGAAACCCCCGATAAAATCGGGGGTTTCTTGGGCAATATCTTTTTCATTGCCCATCGATGGCGGAGGAGAAGGGATTCGAACCCTTGCGACGCGTTAACGCCCTACGAGATTTCGAGTCACGCCTCTTCGACCAGCTTGAGTACTCCTCCGTATTGGCAACGGGCTTATTATAACAGCCCGACCATAAAAAATCAAGGCTTTTTGGCAAGGTCCATGATATCGCCCATTTTTTCCATGATCTTGCCGTAGTTCTCCCGTTTATGGGGCTTCAGGCAGTTGGAGCAATCCTTGATGCCCGACTCCGTATAGGTAAAAGCACCGCCACATTTATCGCCCAGCGCATACAAAGGACAATAGCAGAACAGGCAGCTGAATTTCTCCGGGTCCGCGCCCTGGTGGCAGGGAAAGTATTCGCAGGTCTTATGTTGAAAAAAATCATAGTTGGGCATAAATGTCATCCTTTCTTGCAATCGGACACCGATGTGCTATAATATCAGCGGAGGAATGGTTTATGACTGTTTTTATGGATGCCGATGCTTGTCCGGTCGTAGATATTGCCGTAAGGCTTTGCATGCAACATCAAACGCAGTGTCTTCTGCTATGCGATACGGCCCATACAGTATACCGGGACGGCGCACAGACCCTGGTATTTGACAAAGGGGCAGACAGCGTGGATCTTGCCATCGCCAACCGGGCCGGTGTAGGGGATCTTGTGATCACCCAGGACTACGGGCTTGCCTCCCTTTGCCTTGCCAAGGGCGCAGGGGTCATGCATCAGGACGGTTGGGAATACACGGAATATAATATCCAGGCCCTTTTATTTCAGCGTTCAGAGGCCAAAAAATTCCGTTTATCCGGAGGCCGCACAAAAGGTCCTGCCAAGCGCACAAAGCAACAGGATCGGGATTTTGAGAAAGCTCTGGCCGATTACTTACAATCCGTCCAGGGATAGGTTTTAGGCGGTTCCAGGGTGAATGCCATGGGCTTGCCGGAATAGGGATGGAGAAAGCTGAGCTTTGCGGACCAAAGGGCAATATCCTCCGCTTCGTCGGGGATGCCGTATTTCCGGTCCCCTGCCAGGGGGTAACCGTGACCGGAGAACTGGCAGCGGATCTGATGGGTCCTGCCGGTGATCAGCCGGATCCTTACCCGGGAGTATTCCCCAGCGGAACACTCGGTAGTATAATGAAGGATCGCCTCCTGGGCCTGGGGGCTGCTTTCGGGCACCAGGAAGCTTTTCCGCTCCCGGGGGTCCCGGTGGATATAATCGTGGAAAGTCCCGTCTTGCGGCTGTGGACAGCCGTGTACCAGGGCAACATACTCCTTTTGGAAGATCCCTTCCCGAATCTGCCGGGACAGCTCCGAAGCGGCCTTGGACCGCTTGGCAAGGACCACAAGTCCGCCCACCACCCGATCCAGGCGGTGGACTGTGCGGATATTGGTCTCATTCAGGGCTTGGCGCACCAGATCCGGCAGCCCCCCGGGCTCATCTGTAGACAAGACCCGGGGCGGTTTTACGCAGATCACGATATCCTTGTCATGGTAGAGGATCTCCATCAGCGAACATAGACCTCCACTTCCCAGGGCAGCCACCCACGACCGCCCTCCAAAGAGGGTGCGGTTTCCTCACGGTTGGTAAGGATCCGCTTCCAGCTGTGCCGGGTCAGCTCCTCAGGCAGCTCCACAGGCAGGGTATCGCCGGACTTATTAGCGATCACCAGCATGGTCTGCTCGGGGCAGCTTCTGGTATAGACGATCACCTTGTCGCTGTCCTCCCGGTAGAACCTCAGGTCGCCGTCATAAACCGCAGGATTCTCCTTGCGCAGCTTCAGCAGCTTCTGATAGAAGGCGAAAATGGACTGAGGATGCTTCCGGTCTGCCTCCAAATTGATCTCAGGATAATTGGGATTGACCTTCAGCCAGGGCTTACCGGTGGTAAAGCCGGCGTTTTCGCTGTCGTTCCAATGGTAAGGGGCACGGGCATTGTCGCGGCTTCTGGGGCCCACATAGGCCATAGCCTCCTGGGGCGTTGCGCCCTTGGCTACCATGGAATAATAATCACCCAAAGTGTAGCAGCAGTCATGCTCCTCAATGCGATCATACTGCACATTGGTCATGCCGATCTCCTCGCCCTGGAACAGATACACATTGCCAGGGGCAGTACAGCTGAGCACCGCCAAAAGCTTGGCAGATTCTCTGCGATACTCCCCATCATCGCCGTAGTAGGTGACCTGGCGGCGGGAGTCATGGTTGGAGAAGTAGTTACTGGGCCAAACGCCGTGCTCCATGGTCTTGAACCAACGCATTTGGATATCCCGGAATTCGGCTACGGTGAAGGGAGGACGCTTCCGGCTTGCCAGGTTAAAATGGTAGGCAGAATCGATCTCCTCACAGCTGGGAGCAATATACTCAGGGGCATTTTCCGGAGTAATGCCGGTGCCCTCGCCCACGGTCATACAGTTGGGATACTTGCTGAAGACGTTCACCCACATATCATGGAGGATCTCATGGATGCCCTCCTGCATGGTACACATACTGGGGTCCACCACGAAACCGTTGCGGTCCAGCTTGGGATCCGGAGCTTTCTTGGTATCCGGGAAGCCGGCAGGCTTCTTCAGTCTGGTAAATACATCCAGGCGGAAGCCATCCACGCCCATATCCAGCCACCAGCGGAGCATCTTATAGATCTCCTGGCGCAGAGGCTGATACTCCCAGTTCAAATCGGGCATTTTAATGGCATACTGGTGCAGATAGTACTCACCGGTGGTCTCGTCAAACTCCCAGGCAGAGCCATCGCCCTCGCGGAAGTAGCTGCCCCAGTTATTGGGAGGGGTACCGTCAGCCTTGGGGGGCTGCCAGATGTAGTAGTTCCGGTAGGGGTTATCCTTGGACTTCCGGGATTCCCGGAACCAAACGCACTCATCGGAGGAGTGGTTCAGGACTTGGTCCATGATCACCTTGATCCCCAGGCTGTGGGCTTTGTCCAAAAGCTCCTTAAAATCCTCCAGGGTACCGTATCGAGGATCGATATCGTAATAATCGGCAACGTCGTAACCGTTATCCACCTGGGGAGAAGTATAAATGGGGGTAAACCAAATGCAGTCGATGCCCAATTCCTTGAGCATGGGCAGCTTGGACATGACACCCTTCAGATCTCCCAGGCCGTCGCCGTCTGAGTCACAGAAGCTTTTGCAGTAGATCTCATAAAATACCGCTTTTTGCCACCATTTCTTGTCCATTACAAAGCCTCCCGAAAGTTTTCTTTCAGTTTATCACATTTGTAAAAAAATGTCTATAATATTAACCTTTCATTATTCGAAACAAGGAGTAAAAAATATGCGTATTGTCATAACCGATGCACTGGCTGTCAATCCCGGAGATCTCAGCTGGGACTTTCTGAATGCCTACGGAACCGTTACCGTCTACGAAAACACCACTGCAGAGCAGGCCTTTGCGCGGCTGAAAAATGCCCAGATTGCCCTGATCAACAAAACACCCATTACAGAAGCACTGCTGGATGCCTGCCCGGAGCTGAAGCTGATCTGCGTACTGGCAACGGGGTACAATGTGGTGGATTGCAATGCCTGCGCCAAGCGGGGCATACCCGTGTGCAATGTCCCGGCCTACGGCACCGATGCCGTTGCCCAGTTTACCTTCAGCCTTCTGTTGGAGCTGTGCAACCGGGTAGGCCATCATGACCGGCTGGTACACGGAGGCGAATGGAGCAAACAGCCTATTTTCTGTTTTTGGGATACTCCACAGATGGAGCTGGCCGGAAAAACCATGGGCATTATCGGCTTTGGGCGGATCGGCAGGGCCGTAGGCACCATCGCCAAAGCCTTCGGCATGAAGGTACTGGCCTACAACCGCAGTCAATGCCCGGAGGGTGCCGCTATCGGTACTTATGTGGATCTGGACACCTTACTGTCCCAGTCGGATATTGTTTCTCTGCACTGTCCCCTGTCCTCACAAAACGAGGGGATGATCTGTAGTCAGACCCTTTCTAAAATGAAGGAGGGTGCTATTTTGCTGAATACCGCCCGGGGCGGCCTGGTACGGGAAGCTGACGTCAAAAACGCCCTGGAAACCGGAAAGCTTCGGGGCTTTGCCGCGGATGTGGTCAGCGCAGAGCCCATTGCCGCGGACAATCCCCTGCTGACGGCGCCCAACTGCATTCTCACGCCCCACATGGCCTGGGCCCCTATCGAGAGCCGGAAACGGATCTTAAAAAGTGTGACGGAAAGCATTGAAGGCTTCCTGAAGGGCGAGCCGGTGCATACGGTGAATGGGTAAATTCCGGTTTATCGAGATAAGCCTTCCCCCAGGGGAAGGCTACACAAAAAAACTGCTGCAGGTGATCACCTGCAGCAGACTTTTTTATTCGGTTCTCAGGGCCACAACGGGGTCTTTTTTCGCCGCGCTTCTTGCGGGGATCAGACCCGAGACCACATTCAGGATCACGCTGATGGCCACCAGGATCACTGCCGCGTTAAAGGGCAGATGGGCCCGCAGGTCACTCAGATCCGTCAATGCGCCAATGATGGCATTGATGGGGATGCAAAGAAGCCATGTGACACCCACACCCAGCAGACCCGATGCCAGGCCAATGATGATGGTTTCCGCATTAAACATACTGGAAACGTTCCGCTTGGATGCACCGATCGCCCGGAGAATGCCGATCTCCTTGGTACGCTCCTGCACAGAGATCAGGGTGATCACACCGATCATGATGGAAGATACCACCAGGCTGATGGACACAAAGGCGATCAGCACATAGGTGATGGCGTCGATAATGGTGGTAATGGAAGAAAGGATCATGCCCACATAATCCGTATACTGGATCCTTTGCAATTCGTCAACGGATGCGTTATACTCAGCAACCGCTTCCTCAATGACTTCCTTGTTTTCAAAGGTGGAGGCATACAGATGGATGCTGGAGGGTGCCTCCAGATCCAGGTCGCCAAATGCCTTCAAATTCTGCTCATAGGTACTTGTGGAGAAGGTCAGCACCTCATCGTAGTACATGGCGCACTGTGCGGCGGTGAAGGTCTCGATCTGCGCATCCAAAAGGGCAGGGATCGTTGCGGCATCCACAGTGGGCATCATTTCCGCCACAGCCTGCGTCTTTTGGGCACGGACCATCTCTCTGACCACCTGGGCATAGTAGACACTTACGTCCGCATCCTTCATACCGTCTACATATTCCTTCGCCTGAGCCTCGGTAGCACCCATCTGCTGTACGAACACAGCGATCAGCTGCTGGCGCATCTGTTCAACCGTAGCAGAGGCCATAGCCGCCGCTACCTCTTCCTGGGTAGGCACGCACTGGATCGCCCAATAGGTCTTTACCTTCCCCGGCGCATCCAGCTTTTCCACATAGGAAAGCAGTTCCTTTTGCTTCTGCTCCTCGGTCATCGCACCCTCTTCCGGACGGAAGGGAAGTCCCGTCAGAATATCGACCCCGGCATTTTCGTGCTGGGCACGGATCACGTCGGATTGGTGCATATTCTCGATCACATATTCTGTCAGAGCCTTGGTGTAGACGATGCTGCCCTGAAGCATATGGGCGGTGGATTCCGGGTTCGGCCGGATAATGCCGGTGACCTTCAGATGGATGGCATCTTCACTGTCATACAGAAGGCGCAGACCGTTTTGGGTCTGCCGCTGGTCCACATACAGGCCGGTTTGTTCGTTATAGAAATAACAGTCAGAGTTCAGCACCACACGGAAGTCCATGGCCATGATCTGCTCATAAGACCAGCTTTGCATTTCGGTGTCCAGTTCCACACCGCTGATCACCGCATCGAAAACCGCATCGATGTCTTCTTTGCTCCGAAGACCCAGGGCATACAAAGCCATATCATTGATTTCGTTGTTCTCATCTACAAGAAGCAGGATCTCATTATAGGCTTCCGGCCAGTTTCCGTCCACAAGCTCATACTGCTCCTTGATCAAGGGACTGATCAGGCCGCCGTCACGGGGAGAAAGCATCTCCGTCCACAGCATATTGGTATTCATCATGGCGGACATACCCATGGAATCGCCCATAGAGGTAGACATGGTCATCATAGAGGCGATCTCAGAACCCATATTCTCCGCAATGGCCTGGGTCATAAGGGCATTCAGATCGGACTGGATCACAATGCCATCCACGCTTTCCGTATAGACCTGCAAATTCAGATCATAGCCATAGCGCACACCGGTCAGAGCCTGAGAAAGCTTACTGTCCTTATCCGCCAAGGCCTCTTCCAAATAGACACGGAAGGCAGACAGATCGTTTTCCGTGGCCTCCATATTATTCAAGGCATTGATCATCTCAAACATGGTGGACTGGGAATATACCGCATCCTTATCATGCTCCTGCTTTCCGGAAGCACCGGCGCTCATAAACGCTTCCATCACAGTACCAAGGTCCACAGAGCTGGCCTGCAGCGTCAGCGGAGCCGCAGACAGTGCATCCTCCTGGGCGGCATTGATGAAATTCGTTGTACCCTGGGACACAGAGAGGATCAGCGCAATACCAATAATGCCGATGGAGCCGGCAAACGCGGTCAGCGTAGTACGACCCTTCTTGGTAAAGAGGTTTTTTAAGCTCAGGCCGAAGGAGGTAGCAAAAGACATGGAGGGCTTTTTCTCCTTCTTCTCCTGCTTTGCACGCTGAACTGCCGCCGCGTCTGCGGCGATATTTTCCTGCACCTCTGCTTCGGTCAGCGGTGCCGTATCGTCGATGATCTGACCGTCCAGCATCCGGATGATCCGGGTGGAGTAGGTCTGCGCAAGATCCGGGTTATGGGTGACCATGATCACCAACCGGTCCTTGGCGACCTCCTTCAAAAGCTCCATGATCTGCACAGAGGTCTCGGTATCCAGCGCGCCGGTGGGTTCGTCCGCAAGGATAATATCTGGGTTATTGACCAGGGCTCTGGCAATGGCCACACGCTGCATCTGACCGCCGGACATCTCACCGGGCCGCTTCTTCAGCTGATCGGAAAGGCCCACCTGAGCCAAAACCTCTTTGGCTCTGCGGCGGCGTTCCCGCTTGCTCACGCCGGAAAGGCTCAATGCCAGCTCCACATTCTGCAGAACAGATTGGTGGGGGATCAGGTTGTAGCTTTGGAACACAAAGCCTACAGAGTGATTCCGGTAGCTGTCCCAGTCCCGATCCTTAAAGCCTTTGGTAGAGCGACCGTCAATGACAAGATCGCCCTCCGTATACTGATCCAAGCCGCCGATAATATTCAGCATGGTGGTCTTGCCGCAGCCGGAGGGACCCAGAATAGAGACAAACTCACTGGGGCGAAAATCCAGGCTGATGCCACGCAGGGCACGGACCTCGTTGGCCCCTGCATCATAGTTTTTCTTAATATTACTTAACCGAAGCATATACCGCATCCTTTCTTATGATCCATCTCACAACAAACGGATTCTCTTTCACTATCCTAAATAATGGTGCCATAATAGCACGTTGGCAATTTGGTTTTGTAAAATATATATGAATAATTTTCCCCATTTCCCTGAATATGGGAAATGGGGAGATTTTTATTTCTCTGCCGTCCCCTTTTTGCTGAAGAGATTGGTCTTACGTTCATTGCCTTTCAGGAGGCGGACAATGTTACTGCGGTGCATAAACAGCGCCAAACAGCCCATGGCAATGCCGCAGATCATCACTGGCAGATCATTATGATGCCAAATCACAAAGCCGGCCGCAAAACCCACGGATGCCAAAACAGAGCCCAAGGATACATACCAGGTCATAAAATAGAACACAGCAAAAATGCCCAGAATCATCACACCGATCCGCCAGTCGCAGGACAGTGCCACAAATAAGCCGGACAAAATACCCTTACCGCCCTTAAAGCCCTGGGTCGCCGGAAAGCAATGACCCAGCATAACCCCCAAGCCGCCCAAGGCAGTACCAAGGGCTTCCTTACCTTCACCGCCCAGGATCAGACCGCCTGCCAGGCAGGCAAGCACCGTCTTGACAGCATCGATGAGGATCACGAACAAAGATTTTCCGGCGCCGTAACTGCGGATAAAATTGGTCAGACCCGCATTGCCGCTTCCGTGACTGCGCACATCATCCTTCATCAAAGAAGAAACGGCAATGGCACCGTTCAGATTGCCCAGCATATAGCCTGTGAGAACTGTGATCAAAATGGGATACCACATACTTACTCCTCCTTATCGCCCTTTTGGCGAATGGTAATACGAACCGGAGTTCCCTGAAGGCCAAACACATCCCGGATCTGATTCTCCAAATACCGCTGATAGGAGAAATGGAAGAGTCTGGCATCGTTGCAGAAGATCACAAAATGCGGGGGCTTGGTGCTGGCCTGTGTCATATAATAGATCTTCAGGCGGCGGCCCTTATCCGTGGGAGGCTGTACCCGGGCGGTAGCCTCTGCCAGAACGGAGTTCAGCGCGCCTGTAGTGATCCGGCTGGTGTTTTGGGCATTCACATCCTGGATCACCTGATAGATCTTATCCACACGCTGACCGGTAAGGGCAGACAAGAATATCACGGGAGCATAGGGCATATAGCTCAGCCCGTCCCGGACTGCCAGTTCCTTATCACGCATGGTGTTGGTTTCCTTGTCGGCAACCGCATCCCATTTGTTCACCACGATAATTGCAGCTTTTCCCGCCTCGTGGACAAGGCCTGCGATCTTGGTATCCTGCTCGGTGACACCGTCGTTGGCATCCACCAGGATCAGGCATACATCTGCCCGCTCAATGGCATTGATGGTACGCATATTGGAGAACTTCTCGATCTCGTCGTCCACGCGGCTTTTACGGCGCATACCGGCAGTATCGATGAAGCAGTATTTTCCGGTCTCATTTTCAAAATAGGAGTCGATGGCATCCCGGGTGGTACCGGCCATATTGGACACGATCACCCG
>SVLB01000059.1 GCA_015068135.1 Oscillospiraceae bacterium
AACTTCAATAATTTCAGAAAAAGAATTCTTTTCTGTAATACATAAAATCGTGCCGGAGCAAAAGCTCCGACACGATCCAAATGTTATTCTATTTTTGGCTCTACCCCAACTATTGACATAGAACCTTATGTTTTTCGGAAGGCCTGGGGAGAGGTCCCATAAACCTGCTTAAAATAACCGGAAAAATGGGGATAGCTGTGAAAGCCCACGGACTCAGCAATGTCGTTTAAGTCCCGGTTGGTATTGCGCATCAGATAGACCGCCTGCTCCAGCCGTACCTGAAGTAAGTATTTATGGATACTCATGCCCACATGGGCGCGGAAGGCGCGGTTCAGGTAATAGGCATGATAGCCGGCCAGCCGGGCCAGCTCGTCGTTGGTGATATCTTCATCATAATGCCGGGTGATATATTGCTGTACCAAAGCGATTTTGGGCGGCATATTGCCGGGTCGCAGACGGTGAAGCTGTAGTAAGATGGCTTTCAGCAGGGTATTGCACAGCAACCGGCTTAGCTCCGTGTTTTCCGCATACGCGGCGGTAAGCTCCCGCAGAAGATGGCGTATTTGGGTTCCGTCTTCCAAAAACAGATGGCGGCAGAGAAACCCACTGTCGGAAACCGGAGTAAAGAACACCGGCACCTGATCCCAATGCTCCGCAGTAACAGAAACCGGCAGAGGCTGTAAGATTTCGCAATGGGTCTGATCCAAATCAAAATTCAGACAGATCAGGGTCAGATCCCCCTGGGAATGGACGGTGTATTCACTGCCTCCACAGCAGTAAAAGAGACTGCCTTTTTCCATGGGATAGCTTAGCTCCCCGATGGAGATCCGGGCACTTCCGGCTTCCACATAAAAGATCCGGCAGTCGGTGACCTTTACGGCTGTAGGCATGACACCGTTACGAACAGGGGCGGCAAACCGCACAAAAGGGGACAGCTCCGACAAACGCATGATCCTCACCTCAAAAAGTTTGTTTTCCGTAAATATCCGTTTGTTTTTTGAATGTATTTTAGCATGGATCCGTGATAATGTAAAGACATAATAAAAATATAAGGGGGGATCGGTATGAAGTTTTCCGTGGGACTGCAAACGGGAAGGGATTCCTTTCTGAAATTTGTTTTGGATAATCACAGCCATGTAAGTGAGGTCTACTTCTCCTGGGGCGATTTTCCCAATGGCCGCAGTACACAAACCCTTCACGAAACCATGGCACCCTGGGAGGCTCTCCAGTGGCAGTCGGAGGCGCTGGAAGCCCTGCACAGACGTGGTGTTGGGCTGAATTTGCTGTTGAATGCCACTTGTTACGGTCGTGACAGTCAGTCCCGGGCCTTCTTTGATAAGGTAGGAACCACCCTGGATCATATGTTTGACCGTTTTGGTTTGGAATCCGTAACTACCACCTCTTTGCTGATCGCGAAATTCTGCAAGGATAATTTTCCTGGGATCAAGACCCGTGCTTCTGTGAATATGGAGATCGGCACTGTGCAGGGGATGGATTATATTGCCGGGTATTTCGACGGCTATTATATGCGCAGGGAGCTGAACCGGGACCTTTCGGCAATCAAGACACTTCACGACTGGTGCTCCGGCGCGGGAAAGACCTTGCATATTCTGGGCAACAGCGGATGCTTAAACCATTGCTCTGCTCATATATTTCATGATAATCTGGTGGCCCATGAGGCAGAGATCTCTCAAATGGACAATGCCTATCAGTTTACCGGGGTCTGCCGGGAATATCTCCGGGATCCGGCCCATCATGAAAGCCTGATCCGGGATACAAGCTTTATCCGACCGGAGGATGTGTGCCGGTATGCGCCCTGGTTTGAGACCATGAAGCTGGCCACCCGGGTACATCGGTGCCCGGAAATGGTGCTGGCAAGCTATATCCGGGGAAAATACAGTGGCGATATTTTGGCTCTTTTGGAGCCTGCCCACAGTATTTATCCTTATGTACTGGAAAACGGAGATCCTTTGCGGATCGTAAGAATAGGAGGATAATCATGCTGACAAGTGAAATGATCAAGCAGGCTGCCTTTGCAGCCGGTGCGGACAAATGCGGCATTGCGCCTATGTCCCGGTTTGACGGCGCACCGGATGAAATGAATCCCCAAAAGCTGTTCCCGGAGGCGAAAAGCTGTATTGGCTTTGTGTTTCGGATCCCCCGGGGCGTCCAGCGGGGCATTGAAGAAGGAACGCAGTTTTATCAGTACCCGTCCATGGCCTACGGTGGGATCAATGAGATATTTGCCCCCGCGGTGCTCTACCAGGTGGGCAAGGTCATTGAGGATGCCGGGTATGAGGCTTTTGTTTACCGCAATACCGGTGCCCGGGGTGTGGTCTCCGATATGGACGGCGCACCGGGCAATACCCTTTCCCCCGAGGAGCAGATCGAGGTCAACGAAAATGCCAAGACCTCTACTGCCCACCATCGGACGGTGCAGTTCACCCGCCCTGTCCGGGAGGGAGCGACTGCGCCGGATCTGCAGTTTCAGTTCCGGATCGCGGCGGTGGCCTGCGGTCTGGGAGAGATCGGTTGGAGCAAAATGCTTTTGACACCGGAATTTGGCCCTTTGCAGAGAGTGGCCTTCATCTTCACCGATGCGGAGCTTTCCTATGATCCTATGTATTCCGGGGAGCCGCTGTGCCGCAAATGCGGCGCCTGCGTCCGGGAATGCCCCGGCGGTTGTATTCCTGCCATGAATTCCGGCAAAAAAGTGTCCATTACCATGGAGGGCAAGACGATTGAATGGGCCGACATCGATATGTGGCGGTGCTATGCCTTCTACACCCATGCGGGCAGATATTATAACCCCTTTGTTCCCAAGGAAGTATGGGACAAAAATGAGGATGGCAAGCTGGACCTTATGGAAGGGGTTACAGATATTGCCAATGAAGACGAGATCATGAAGGTCTACGGTGCGCTGCAGAAATACTTCCCCAGCTGGGTCGGATACAATATGGCCAAATGCGGCGGCTGTATCCGGGGCTGTGTTTCCATGCTGGAGAAAAAGGGCGGTTGTATGGAAGATCGGTTCCACACACCCCTGCGTTCCGGAAAACCCTGGAAGCTGGACCGATAAGGAGGGGATAAAATGCTTACCAATGCATTCATTAAGGAAACGGCAAGGAAGCTGGGGGCAACTGTCTGCGGGATTGGCGCCCTTTACCCGGAGCCCGACCCGCAACGGGATCCCAGATCCATCCTTCCTAACGCCAAATGTATCATCGGCTTCGGCTTTGCGGTGCCAAAGGGCCTTTACAAGGCGATGGCCCAGGGAAATCAGTATTACACCTATACCACCATGGGCGTCAAGTACATAGACGAGGAAATGGCAGAGATCTTTCTGCTAAAGCTGGGCGGTATCATTGAAAACGAAGGCTATGATGCCTGTCTGCAAAAGGCGATCCCCAATCTGCGGATCCAGGGAGATAAGACCACCAACCCTGAGGTCATGGATACCTATGAGCTGATCCATGCCCAGGCAGTGGCGCCGGGGAAACCGGTGCCGGATGTGATCATCGATTTTGGAAAGGCAGCAGCTGCCTGCGGCATCGGACAAATGGGGCGATCCGGGAAGATCATCAACAAGTCCCATGGGCCGTTTATGCGCTACTGCTTTATTATTACCGATGCGCCATTGGAAACGGATGCACCCCTGTCAGGGTCCGTTTGCGATGGCTGCGGTATGTGCCAGGAGGCCTGTCCCGGTCACGCGATCTCGGAAGAGGGCCTGGATACCTGGCAGTGCAGTGTGTACTACAAGGGAGCCCACCGGACCAATCCCTTTATGACAGAAACCTTTTTGGCAGGACATCCCCATCGGGAGGCAATATTGGACGGCAGCTTCCGGTTTGATGCCGAATCTGCCCGGGAGCTGTATCCGAAGATGCAGTTTTTACCCAATACCCAGTGGGGCTATGCTCCGTGTCTATGCGGACGTAAATGCGATATTGCCTGCTACAGGCATTTGGTGGGGGAGCTTTGATATGGAAGAAAAACTGATCCAACTGGCAAAGGAAAACGGAGCTGACCTGGTGGGCTTTGCACCTGCCAGCCGGTTCTCCCGGGAGGACCCCATTTTTCGGATCTTCCCGGATACCAAAACGGTGATCGGCCTTGCCTTCCGGGTCCTGCGGGGTACCTATCGTGGCACTGAGGAGGGCTCGACCTATTACCAGTACACCACTATGGCAGTGGAGAACATGGAAGAAACGGTGATGCCCATGGCACAGCTTCGGCTGGCAATGGTCCTGGAGGAAGCGGGCTTTACAGCACTGCCTCAGCGGCGGCATCAGCAGATAATGGCCCAAACGGACAGCACAAATCCGGAAGTTGCCTATGATGCCATATACCGCGACCGGGGCGCAGAGGTGCAGATGGATTTCTTGGGTACTGCCATTGCCTGCGGCCTGGGAGAAAAAGGCTTGAACGGGACGCTTTTGACCGATGAATTTGGGCCGATGGTCCGCTGGTGCTTTGTGCTGACGGATGCGGAGCTGACACCGACCCCGGTGAAAACACCCCATTTATGCGATGGGTGCGGAAAGTGCCAAAGGGGCTGTCCCGGCCATGCCATCGACGAAGCAGGCAATGTGGACCCCTGGCAATGCAGTGTGTACTATAACGGGGCAAATGGCCTGAAAAACCCGTTTATGCCTCCGGATGCCCTGGCAGGGATGGAGGACCGTCTGCAAATCATTGCCGGTGAGGCAAAAGTGACGCCGGAAACAGCCCGTAAGATTTTGGATAAGCTGTATTTTTATCCTCCGGCACAGCACGCGTATCAGTGCGCGATTTGCGGTATGGCTTGCCATGTGGAATGCTATGTCCATTTGGAGGAGAAGGGCGTCTTGACCAAGAGATTCAAAGCACCTTTCCGCAAGCGTGAGCCCTGGAAATTCTCGGTGGAGGACTATAAGGGATGAAATATACTGTAGGAAAGCACCAGAAAGCATCTGTGCGCATCGGGAGTCATTTGGACTATGATGTGGTTTTCGGTGAAATGGAGCTGCGCGACGGTGCGCTTCGTATTTCTCCCAAGGCAAAAACAGACCACTGCACAGCACTGCTGAAGGTGGATAATCCTGCGGATTACGTTTTGGAAGCGGATTTTCTTCAGCAAAAAGGTGGCGGCTTTTTTGTCTGCGGTATGCGTGCAAGGGCCAAAGAGAGTACCGAAACCGAAGACTTCACCAACGGATATTATGCCTATATTGACCGGGGCGGAGACAGAGGCGCAATGGGCGTGACCAACTGCCGGGGCGAATGGATGGGCAACATGACTGCCAGTAAAAATGGACGTTTTGTTCCCGGAAGTGATCTGCACCTTTACGTGAAGGTAAGCGGTGACTTTCTGATCTTTATTGTGTCCGATGCTAAGACCGGGGAAGAACGATACCGTTGTCAGCACAAAAAGGCTGAGACGCGGTATGACAGCATGCCGGAGGAAAACGGAAGCGGTTTGGTTGCACTGCGCATTGACCGTTCTGAATTTGACAGCGGATTTACCAATCTCAGGCTTACGGATGTGAAACAGCCTGTTTTTGACGGCGGTGCGGTCCTTGGGAAAAATGAAAAACTGACAGCTGTCCTTACCGCCAACATGGCGGAGGAAATGCTTGTTTTTACCGATGAACGGGATTGGGGCTATGCCTTTTCTTACGATGCGGCGACCCAAAAGGTGCTTGCCTACAGATATTTCCACGGAAAGCGATTTCTGATCGGGCAACATGCCCAGAAGATAACAGCCGGTAACCGGTATTCCTTCACCGCGGTGAATCACGAAGGTCTCCTCTCCTTCTACTTCGGTGATCAGACCTATCCCGTACTGGAATGCAGGACAGATTCCTTTACAGCGTATACTGTTGGAGCCACGGATTCGGTGGATGTTGAGATAACACCTTATGTAAATATCTATACAGGCCGCACTTTTACAAATCCTATATTCCACGGTGCAGACCCGGAGATCCTATTCCATGATGGGGTGTACTATTCCTATGTGCTGGATAATACGGTCGATGACGTCTGCCGTGTCAGAATACGTACCTCCCGGGATCTTCTGAAATGGGAGGAAGCGGGTTTTGGCTTTGAGGTGGACAAAAATAGCCCTATCTCGTTTTTTATGAGTCCGAATGTGTTTTATAAGGACGGCTGGTTCTATCTTCTCATTGCCTCCCGCTACGGCGGTACAAGCGGCAGGGACTTCCGTGTCTATTACGCCAGCGCGAAATCACCGCTGGGTCCTTTTGTGATGAACGAGGAACGCCCTTATGTCAATAACGAACTGGGAATAGGCGGTGCGCCCTTTGTGGATGACGACGGAAGCGTGTATCTCACCTATGTCTATTTCGACAACGGAAATAACATCTCGATCCAGGAAATCCTGCCGAAGGATGGTGTTATTACGGCTGTGGGAGAAGCCAAAAAGGTTATCAGTCCTTCTGAGTGGTACGAGATCGATGAATACGGTTGCGTAACGGAGGGCGGTGTACTGATCAAGCATAACGGCTACTATTATATGATGTACGCCAGCGGACACTTCAGAGCCCATTACGGTGAGTCCTATGCCGTTAGCAAAAACGTTCTCGGTCCGTACACCAAGTATAAACATAACAGCGTTCTTACGCACAATGCTTATGCAGACGGTGCAGGTGATTGTGTGTTCGTGAAATCCCCAGACGGAAAGGAAACTTTTGTTGCCTATCACTGTCATTCCGAAAAGGGGAATAAGGGGCTGGATCGCTGGACTTGTATAGACCGGATCTATTTTGTTCCTGATGAGGACGGCGGACCGGATATTCTCCGCGTTTACGGCCCTACCACGACCCCCCAGCCCGTACCCTCCGGTACGGAGTAAAAATACGGATCTGATAGGATTCGCTTGACCCATTATGCCAAAGCCTTTGGATTCGCCGAAGGCATTGGCTTTGCGCATGAATTGCTATGAAAGAGTTAGATTATATGACTCAGCCTAGGGTGGGGGAAAGCCCCCACCCTACGCTCCGTGTTTTCGTACATAGCAGTGTGTTTAACACGGGATGATTGCGAGGAGGTTTTATAAGTGGAGAAGTTTTACGAGGTTTGTCCCGGAATATATTTGCTGAAAGTCCCCTTCGGGCCGGTCTGGACCGGGGTGGTGCTTTTGACGGGAGAGAAAAATATCCTCATCGACAGTTCCGCAACGGGAGCGGATGTGGATAGCTATGTACTTCCGGCACTGGAAGAAATGGGCCTGAAGATGGAGAATATCCACTATCTTCTGTGTACCCACACCCATGGGGATCATATGGGCGGACATGCCCGTCTGCGCCAGCTGGGAAGCTTCCGGGTGGCGGCCTTTGCCGGTTCCAAGCCCAAGCTGGAAGACCCGGTGCCCTATGCCATTGCCACCCGGACGAAGTTTCCGGAAAATTCCCCGGCACCCCAAAGCTTTTTGCAAGGGGTGAAAGTGGATATGGTACTGCAGGATGGGGACGTGCTGGAAAACCGTTTGCAGCTGGTCCACACCCCGGGCCACGATGATGACTGTGTTTGCTGGCTGGATCTGCCCACCGGGACCCTGATCACCGGCGACAGCCTTCAGGCAAATGGCACGATCTGTCAAGGAGTTGGTTTCTATAAAAGCCTGCCGGACTATCGGGCTACCCTTGAAAAGCTAAAGCGCCTCCCTGTGGAGAATATCCTCTGCGGTCATGATTATGAAGGAATCGGCGATTGGATCCGGGGTAAGGAAGCTGTGGGGAAGGCACTTGCTTACTGTGATTCCCGGGTAGCGGTGTACGATGCCTTTGTCCGGGCAAATCGGGAAAAAGATCCTGTCACTTTGGCCCAGGCGTTGATCGATACCCACGGCTGTGGCCAGCCGGAGCATTTATTTATGGCACTGTATACAGCAACAGAACATCGGAAGGAGATTGAACATGGCTGAAAATGTATTGATTACCGGCGGTTCCCACGGTATTGGAGCCGCAGCTGCCGTGGCCTTTGCTAAGGAAGGCTACAATGTGGGCATTACCTACTGCAAAAACCCCGAGGGAGCGCAGCAGGTCCAGGCACAGTGTGCGCAATATGGAGTCCGGGCAGAGATCTATCGGGCAGACCTGCAAAACCGTCAGGACTGCGAAGATCTGATGGAGGCATTCCTGCGGGACTTTGGGACGATCCATGTGCTGATCAACAATGCTGGCGGCGCATTGCAGATCCCCAAAGGAGAATTTGAAGATATGCCCCTGGACTACTGGGACAAGCAGATCACCCTGAACCTAAGCTCTGCGGCCTATTGCGCCCAGGCGGCGGTCAGAAACATGAAGAAGAACGGCATTCCCGGACGGATCGTCAATATCAGCTCCGTCCATGGCATGATCACCTGGGTGAAGCGGAAAATGCTTCCCTACTGCGCGGCCAAGGGTGGTCTGGAGATGTTTACCAAAGCCCTGGGCGTGGAGGTCGCCAAATACGGCATCCGGGTCAACTGCATTGCCCCCGGCCTCATTATGACCAAGCTGGCTGACCGGTACAAGCCGGAGCATTTGGAGGGCTTCCTGAATAAGATCCCCGTGGGCTTTTTGGGACAGACGGAGCATATCGTTCCGGCAATTCTGTTCCTTGCCAAAGAAGAAACTACCCGCTATATTGTAGGCCAGGTCCTTCGGGTAGATGGCGGACAGAGTGTCTCCGGTACGATCGAAGTGATGAAAGAGGATTTTGAATGATGAAGACCTATGAAGATATGAGAAGTAATTGGGAATTTGGCGAGGCTTCCGAATGCCGCAAGGGTCTGATGTGCGGCATGGGCTATACGGTGGAGGAGCAGAAGCGGCCCCTCATCGGTGTGGTCAATTCCTGGAATGAGTATAACCCCGGTCATGTCCACCTGGATAAGCTTGCCGAGCGTGTGAAGCAGGGCATCCGGGAAGCGGGCGGTCTGCCGGTGGAAGTGCAGACCACTGCCGTTTGCGACGGCATGGTCATGAAAGATCCCCGATACATTGAAGTACCCAGCCGCAATTGCATTGCAGACCAGGTTGAGTTGACCACCGAAAGCAATATGTTCGACGGTATGGTCATGCTCAGCACCTGCGATTCCATTGTCCCCGGTCACCTGATGGGTGCGGCCCGGGTGAATATCCCCACCATTTTGGTCACCGGCGGCTATATGCCCCTGGGGCATTGCCGGGGCAAGGAGGTTTTGCATATCCATGCCCAGGACAAGGTAGGCACTGCCCACAAGGGCGCCATGGATATGGACCTTTATAACGATCTGATCGAAAACTCCTGGGGTACCTGCGGCGCCTGCACCTCCATGACCACTGCCAACTCCATGTGCATGGCGGCCGAGGCTATGGGTATGACCCTGCCCGGCAATGCCACCATGGATGCCTCCGGCTCT
>SVLB01000014.1 GCA_015068135.1 Oscillospiraceae bacterium
AATAATTTGTCTAGCAAATATACTCAAGAATTTTCGTTGGCTGTTATTCGTTCTAAAACGCTTAAACAATCCATTTATTGTCAAGGTGTTTGTTCGTCTTTGCGTTATTCAATTTACAAGGTACAGGGTGCTGCACTCCCGGCAGAAGCCGTTCATCGCGACAGCCAAATTATATTATCACAAGCGATTCCATTTGTCAAGAACTTTTTTTGATTTTTTTCAAATTTTTTCCTGACCGGATCTCGCCGGCGACAGCTTGCCTATGATACGACAGTTTTACCAAAAAGTCAAGCCTTTTTTTGTGCATTTCGAAAAGTTTTTTGAGAGAACGGATTGCCACAGCCCCTTCGGGGCTTCGCAATGATGCCCAGAAGCTTCGGGATTCCGCATTCCTCATAGGTCATGAGCAGAGATTTGGGCCAGAATTTGCCCTTCCGCCCCATGGGTCGCCAGGTCTCCCAAACTGAGGATGCCGCAGAGTCTCCCGTTTTCCGTGACCGGAAGTCTGCGGATCTGGCCTTGGGCCATGAGGCTTCTGGCCTCCTCCACGGAGGTTTCCGGTGTTACACTGATCACCTGCCTGGTCATTACATCCCGTACCTGGGTTTGATTGGGCAGTTTTCCGGCAGCGACGCATCGCATCACCAGGTCCCGGTCCGTGACCATCCCGCACACCTTACCGTCCGCGCCGCACACCGGCAAGGCTCCAATATTATACCGGTGCAATGTTCTTGCGGCCACTTCCACATTCTCCCCAGCCCCTACACTGACTGCAGAGCCGGTCATGATCTGCCGCACCTTCATAGGATCCCTCCCTATACATTATATTATAATGTAGGGAGTATCCCCCGATCCCAACTGGATCATACAGAAATTTTCCCAATTATAAAAAAAACATTTCCATTTTTGGCATTTATCGTATACAATAAAAGAAAAAGCGTCAAGGAGAGACTTTTATGCCCAGACATCACACAAAGATGCCCCACGATCCCCAGCTTCAAGCCCGGATGGAGCGTTTGGAAAAGCACGATCACCGGGTAGAGCATGTTTTCCGCAGGATCCTCCATTTCATCGAGCGGATCATTGCCGCGGTGACGATCCTGGTCCTTGTTGCCGCCCTGGGTATCAAGTTTTATGAAATGATATGGGTGGATAAGGCCCTGGACCTGAGCGGCTATCTTCACGATGTGCTGACCGTCGTGGTGGGACTGGAATTTGTGCGTATGCTCATTGACACCACTCCTGCAAGCATTTTGGAAGTACTTACTGTGGCTATTACCCGTCACGTGATCCTCAGCCACGACGACCCCTGGAGCAATTTAGCCTGCGTCGCCTGTATTGCAGGACTTTTCGCCATCCGCCGCTACCTGATCCGCCGCCACGAGCTAAAAGAGGAAATGGTGGAGATGGAATAATTTCCGGTTACAAGTTACGAATTACGATTTATGCAAAAGGGTTACCGTAGAGGCATGTATTTTTGGACCTGTTTCTTTTTGGGAGTTTTCGGCTGGATTCTTGTTGCAGCTTTGCCTGACAGAGCCCTGGAGCAGGAAATTGTCAATGCGCTGAAGAATCGGTAATCTCATTACATATTTGAATGAAACAGAAGGCATCTTCCGTAGCTTTGCGGAAGATGCCTTTACTTTATTGTTTTTATACCAGGCTGGTTTTTTTCAGAACCGTTTTCGCGGCTACGCCCATGCCTACGGCGAACAGCACGCCGCCTGCAAGGCACAGCAGGACATGGAGTATCGTGGAATTCAGGGGCGTGATCATGGGAACGGTCATAAACAGCAGCATGCCGCCCCCCAAAGAGCCGCAGATGGATGCCCAGGCCTTTTGCTTTGCCGCCACACTGATGAGGACAAAGATGGAGACGAACACAAGCATCAAACACACCTTGGCACAGATGCACATCACGAGATTTCCCACAGTCAGCACCCCAAGGTCCGCGGAAAGGCCGCAGATCAGGCCGCCCAGAACGCCGCCCACAAAGTAGAGGATCAGCATTCCCCCACCGCAGACAAAGCCGGCAAGGGTCTTGGAAACAATATACTCTCCTTTTTTCGCCCGGACCGTAAAGAGATTCTTGGCATAGCCGCTTCTGAAATCATCGGAAACAAACAGGCAGACAAATACCGCAACCAGCATAAACATCATATTGATATTGCACATAGCCATCACATCCATGCTGCCCATGGGAGCCGCTGTCTCCCCGGAGGGCAATGTGCCGATGGACTGCCAAATGCTCTCGGGCCCATGGATCACTGTTTCCGCTCCAGTTTGGGGATCCACGGAAACAGAGCCGTCCATCATGGTCAGCATGACTGTCATCACAATGGGGATTAGCAATGCGCAGGCAAGCAAACTGTAAAAGAGCCGGGACTTCCCCAGTCTTCTGAAATCCACCTTCAGCATGCTGTGAAGCCGCTTGGCAAAACTATATTTTGGAAATCTGTTTTCCATCTCATTTGCCTCCCTTCATCAAATCGGTGTAGTATTCCTCCAGTCCGATCTTATCTGTCATGATTTCCGTCACAATAACGCCGTTTTCGTATAAATAGGTCACCACAGCCTCCGCAGTGGTCTGATCATACACCCGGAGAAAACCCGCTTCATCGGTTTCCACCCGGGAATAGCTGCAGCCCAAAAGGTTTTTGGCTTTTTTCATTTCCTCTGCCTTGAGGGCAATATAGGTGCGGCAGCTGGCATCCAGCTCCTGGGCGGTCATTTGGGCGATCATTTTCCCGTGACGGATAATGCCGTAATGGGTCGCCACCTTTTGCAGCTCTCCCAGCAAATGGGAGGACACCAAAATACTCCGGGTCCCGTCTTTGACGATGTCCGTAAACACCTCACGCATAATGCGCATACCGTCCGCGTCCAGGCCGTTAAGGGGCTCATCCAGCACCAGCAAGCTGGGCTCTCCCAAAAGGGCCATGGCAATGCCCACTCTCTGCTTCATGCCCAAAGAACAGTTTTTGAACTTATTTCCGGCAGCGCCTTCCATTCTCACCATTTTGAGGACTTTAATGACTTCCTCTTCGGCATTGGGTATACTGAGGTTTGCTGCCTGAAGCATCATATTATCCCAAACGGTAAGTCCGGGGAAACAGCCGGGGGCTTCGATCAGGCCCCCCACCCTGGCCCGCACCCCTTCGTCGGTGTGGTCCTTGCCGTACAGGCGGACAGAGCCGCCGCTTATCGGGATCAGGCCGCAGATCATCTTTTGGGTAGTGGATTTACCGGAGCCGTTTTCTCCGATAAAGCCGTAGATAGCCCCCATAGGCACCGTCATATCCAGGCCGCAAACTGCCTGCTTGGGTCCGAAATTCTTAGACAGATTTTTAATCTCTATTGCGTTCATCCTGCGCCCCCCTTAATATACATCGCTCTTCCATAGAATTCGCGCGCCCAAAAGATTATAAAAGAGTGTCCAGCATACCGAAACGGCGATACAGGTCAGCAGGGTCCCAAAATTGCTGACCAGGCACGCATTTACAGAGGAGCCGTATAGAAACAAATTAAGAAATGCCGTGGGCAGGGACAGATTCTCCACAATGGCGGCGGCGCCGATAATGAGAATCCCTGTGCCAAAGAAGAAGGAAGATGCAATGGAAATGCCAAAATACTTTCTGAAAATGATATTCAGGAAGGTATACAGGCTTGCCCAGCCAAGGCTCATGATCATCTTTCCCAAAATGGCCATCAGCAAGGAACCGAAATTCACATCCCAGGCATAGCCGGCAAAGAGACCGCCCGCAATGCCGCCGATCAAATATGTAACGCACATACAAGCCATAGCAAAGGCACATACCAGGGTCTTGGAGAGCATATAGTCCTGCTTTTTGGCATGGGTGGTGAACAATTGCTTTACATAGCCGCTTTTATAATCGTGACCAATGAAGATGGACACCATAATGCCGCCGAAAATAAACACCATATTCATATTGGCATAGTCGGCAATGCCGCGGATCACATAAAGAGGCTCCGAAGCAGCCATGATCTGCCATACATTGGAATAGAGAGGTTCCATGGTGTTGCCGTTTTGGTCTGGCATCATGGTCATCGCCGATACCATAGCGGGGATAATGGCGGCAATTCCCAAAAAGATGTAGAACATCGGGGTATGGAACAGCCGGTAAAGATCCACACCCAGCATACCTTTCATTCTTTTGGCAAAGCTGGGAGATTCAAATTTTAATTCTCTTGCCATCCTACATTCCCTCCTTTTCGGACATCAGCTCAATATAATACTCTTCAAGGCCGATCTTGTTCTGTTTCAGTTCACTGACAACATGACCGTTTTGCATTAATATATCGACCACTTCGGCGGTATTTTCCACATCGTAAACACGAAGCTCCTCGCCATCCAGGCGAACATCCGCGTATGTTTGACCAAGCACCGCTTTTGCCCCTGCCAGATCCTTTGTTTTCAGGGAAACGAAGACCTGGGCTCTGGCATCCATTTCTTCGGCGGATATTTCCATGATCATCCTACCCTGACGGATAATGCCGTAGTGTGTTGCGATTTTCTCCAGCTCACCGAGAATGTGGGAAGAGATGAGAACAGTACAGCCGTAGTTCTGCGTGATATCCAAAAGGATCTCCCGCATGATCCGCATACCGTCGGTGTCCAAGCCATTGATCGGCTCGTCCAGGATCAGCAGTGCCGGGTCCCCCAAAAGGGCCATAGCAATGCCGATGCGCTGTTTCATGCCCAGGGAACATTTTTTGAACTTCAGTCGGGCATTGTCCTCCATGCGGACGATTTTAAGAACGCGATCGATTTCCTCGTCGGCGTTCTCGATGCCGAGATTGATGCACTGCATCATCAGGTTCTGATATACACTCGATCCGGGGAAGCAGCCGGCATTTTCGATGAGCGCCCCCACCCGGACTCGCACACCGGGGTCGGTATGATCCCGGTCAAACAGGCGGATCTTACCTGCATCGGCAACCAGATGACCGCACAGCAGCTTCATGGTGGTGGATTTACCGCTGCCGTTTTCCCCGATAAAACCGTAGATCGCCCCCGTGGGTACGGTCATATTCAGGCGATCCACCGCATACAAGCTGCGAAAGCTTTTGGTTAGATTTCTAATTTCAATTGCATTCATTTGACTTCCCCTTTTCCCTTAATTGACCAGCACATCTTACTGGGTCAATATTTTCAAATGTTTTGAGAATTGTTTGTAAATTGTTAATTGTAATAAAAAGGGGCTGTCTCAAAATGTTTTTCGTCGGGTCACCTCTCCCGAGGTGACCCGACGAAAAACATTTTGAGACAGCCCCTATTCTTCCGGAAGAACATCCGTTTGAGGCAGGTCGGCATAGCTGTTCTTCCTGCGGGCATAGGTCAAAGGCGTGCAGCCCATGATCTGCCGGAATTTCTTGAAGAACAGGCTGCTGCTGCGAAACCCCACTGCCTCCGGCAGTTGGTTGATGGGAACATCCTCTGTACGCAGAAGCACCGCCGCATGTTCGATCCGTCTGCGGTTGGTATACTGGAAAATGCTCTCCCCCATATGCTTTTTGAAAAGGGCGCACAGGTAATTGGGATGCAAATGGACATGAGCCGCTATGGCTTCCAAAGTAAGCTCCCGGTTTTTATGGTTCTGAATATATATGACCGCTTTTTTCACAGCGGCATTGTCCGGCAGATCTGTCCCCTCCGTTCCCCCGGCATCCGCAAAGCAGTAGGGTGCCACAATGGCGCACAGGTTCACCACAGTCGCAAACCGCCGCAGCTTATAATTGGGCTCAGTCATTCGATACTGCTGAAGCCCGGACAAAATATCATACAGATCTTTGTGAATGGGATGTCCCGGACGCAGAAGCCTGGGAAAATGCAAAGTGCCCTCATACAGGGGCGTGATCAGCGCCGACTGCAAAATGTGATGGGCAGGGAGTGCCACCGCCTCCGGGGAGAACAAAAGCTGCACATAGCTGACCTCCCGAGAATTGGAGACAATATTATGGGGCACCCGGGGCTCGATCAGCAGAATATCTCCGTCCTCCAAAAACAGGCGGCGGCCATCCACCATCATCTCCAGGTTCCCACTCTTCACAAGAAGAAATTCCGTTGCCATATGCCACTGGGACGGATAGGAAAAATCCTTTTCTTTGCCCCAGTTATGATAGATCGCAATGGGGCAATCTATGGTACCGCAGGGTACATAGCTTCGCTCTGCGTTCATGGTTTTCTCCTCTCAGCTTAAGATACTGCACAAATTGGTTAATTATCGCTATTTCTTAATGTAGTATAACATATTAGAATATAAGGAGCAATACAAAAATACATAAGGAGTGGTAAATTGTGGCAATGGTAAAACGTTTACTGAGTATTTGTTTGATTCTGGCAATGGTTTGGGCATGGATCCCTGCCCCGGAAGCCCAGGCCGCAGACACTGTGGATGCCACCGTCTATGTGGATGCCGCAAACGGCTCTGACGACAACGACGGCACTACGGAAGCCACCGCCAAAAAGACCCTCAATGGCGGTTATGCTGCCCTGCAGGCGGCCATGACCGGCCTGGGAAAGGCAAACGACGCCTCTGCCCGGGGCAAGATCGTCCTGGTTACGGACTACCAATGGGAATTCTCCACGGATACCACCAAGAAGTACCGGGATATCGCCTCCGCTGACTATGCCCACGCCTATGAAGTGGTATACTCCGGCAAAACCCCGGATGTGGGTCTGTACTTTACCACCTACATCCAAAGCTATGTGGGCGTGATCGGCCCCACCACCTTTGAGAATATGCACATTGCCCTGACCGAGGACTCCGCGCTGTATCTGTCCCTTCACGGACGGGGCTGGCTGCGGATCGGCGAGGGTGTGACCAATTCGGCCAATCCGAACCTTCAGCTGAGCATCTCCCCTCTGCCCTACTACAAAACTACCGAAACCTATACCGGCTATCTGGAGATCAACTCCGGTGTTTGGAGAAACGCCTATGCCGGTACCTATAACATCACTGCCAACGGTAACAGCAGTCTGGTGATCAACGGCGGTACGGTGAACAAGGCCTGTGTGGTCTTTAACGGCGCCCTTAACGGTGATGCAAATATCACCGTCAACGGCGGCACAGTCAACAGCCTTGTAATGGGTGCTGCCAATGCAAAGGGCAAGGTAGAAGGCAATGTACAGGTCACTTTGTCCGGCGGTACACTTTTGGCTGTACCGACTACCCAGAATGTGAACGGCAGCACCACCTTGACCCTTGCTCCGCAGAAGGGCGTTACCCTGGATTGCGGTGCCCTGACCGTCAATACCCTCACCGGCGGTAATCTGTCCCTGGCAGATGGCTCTACCCTGACAGTCACTGATTCCGTGACCGGTACCACCCAGGTAACCACCCTGAACGGTCTGCGCTACGGCACCTATATCACCGCGCCCGCTTCCACAGCGGATTCTGCCATCGTCTTTGCGGAAGAGGGCATTACGGTCACCGCAGATGCCACCACCAAGACCTGGCAGTGTACCGATACAGAAACGATCGTAGGTCTGAAGCTTCAGGCCGCTTCCGATGTGACTGTAAAGCTGTATCCCGGCTTCTCCGGCGGCACCGCCATTGCTCCTCTGAAGACCGACACGCAAAACGGCATTACCTCTTATTACTTCCCCAACCTGAAGGGCAGCTACCGCTATACCGCTTCCGGTACGGGTTACTACTCCATTACCAAGAATCTGTACGTTTCCCCTGAGGAGGCCCAGGTCCTCAGCACCCTGGATGTGACCCCCTCCAAGCGGGACGGCAAGGGCTGGGAGCCCACCAAGGTGGTGCTGTTCACCGATGAGTATATGGAAAACTTCCCCGATGACGCTTCCCTGTGGCCCGACTACCCCGAAGCCTTTATGACCCCGGAATTTACCACCGAAAGCGCCCAGCACCGACACACCACCCAAAAGGAAATGGAAGATTTCATCCAGGCTTTGGATGCCCAGACCCCTTACATGTATACCTATACCATTGGCATCTCTCCCTTTGGAAACGCCCTGCCCATGGCAGTGTACACCAAGACCGACCTGTCCCAGGCCAAGTCTTTGGAGGAAGTGGCGCAGCTGCTGAACGAAAACGGCAAGCTGACCATCCACTACCAGGGTCAGATGCACGGCAATGAGCCCGCTGGCGGCGAAGGTGTTTTAGCAATGATGCTGAAGCTGTGCGGCCAATACGGTGAGGATATTCTCGATACCGTGAATATCTACTGTCTGCCCCGGGTCAACCCCGACGGTGCCCAGAACGACGTCCGCAGCAGTCCCACCACCGGCATCGATCAGAACCGGGACTTCCTCCTGGCAAAAAACGTGGAGGTCCAGTATGTCCACCGGATCACGAACCTCTTTAATCCCCTGGTAATGATCGACAGCCACGAATACACTGCCGAGCCGGAGCGCACCAGCGAGGCATGGCATGATCTTCTGATCTCCCCGGGCTTCAGCCCCACCAGCGGTGAGGACTTTGTGGAGCTGGGCATCACCATGACCCAGGATGCCTTTGCCGCGGCCGAGGAGCAGGGTCTGAGCTACAATTTCTATACCGGCCTTGTCAACAGCAAAGCTGCCTATGTGGGCAGAAATTATGCCGCCCTGGAAGGCACTCTGTTCTTCCTGATCGAGACCCGGGGCATTTACTTCGGCAACGAGATCTACGGTCGCCGTACCGTGGGCCATCTGATCACCGCCACCAGCTTTATTGACTATATTGTGGAGAACGCAGACACCGTCCGCAATGTGGTCACCGCTGAGAAGCAGCGGATCATCGACACCGGCAAAACTTATGAAGAATCCGATGTTTTGGTGCTGGAAAGTAGCGAAAGCAAGCATCCGGAGCTGAATCTTTCTACCATCAGCTACGATACCGCCACCGGTGTAGGCTCCCCCAGCACCATCTCCATCCGGGTGGTGGATGTGATCGACCGGTCCCGTCCCGCTCCCACCGCCTACGTGATCCCCGCCGGAGAAAGCTGGACCCAAAAGGTTTTGGATCTGATGGATATCCATACCATTGACTATACCTTCATCCCCGCCGATTCCGCCATTCTCCTGCAGGGCTATACGGGAACCACCACTGAAGCCGACGTTACCCCAGAGACTGCGGTCAGCTTCCCCAACGGCGCCTATGTGCTGACCATGGCCCAGGAGGAGGCTAAGATCCTGGCATTTCTCATGGAGCCGGATGTGACGGATATTGCCCCCGGCAATTCCACCCTGGCTATGGCCGGGATCATCCCCACCACCAACGGCTTCCCCATTTACCGCTACATCCGTGACCTGAATGCTGACGGCTCTATCTCCTACACCGTGGCCGTGGAAGCTCCCACCGGCCTGACCGCCGTGGATGCGGCTGATCCCACCAGCTTCGGTGCCATCACCGGTCTGGATGCCGCCAAGCTTTATGAGTACCGCTCTGCTGACAGCAGTACTTATACCGCGCTTCCCCTGGGTACTACCCAAATTACCGACCTTCCCATCGGCACTTACTATGTCCGCTTCCCGGCAACGGTGAACTCCCTTGCCAGTGCGGATGTTGCACTCACCATCGGTTTTGAAAAGATCACCGAATATGTGGTGTATCTGTCCACCACCGGCAGTGACAGCAGTGACGGCTACAGCGCCGAAACCCCCGTTGCCACTGTGGCCCAGGCCTACAGCCAGCTGGATCAGCTCATGGCGGATGCCCCGGAGGGCACCACCGGCAAGATCGTTCTTTCCGGCCTGATCGACCTGGGTACTGCCGTGTTTGACTTCCCCGCCTGTACCTATCCCGTGGTGATTACCGGCAAGACCCCGTCCGGCGGCATTACCTATAAGGGCGGCGGCACAGACAAGACCACCGTTATCAATTTCCACGGGGATACCACCCTGGAAAATATGACCGTAAAGCTGACCAGCACCCAAAACTATAACTACATCGGCGGCAACGGACACAAGCTGGTTTTGGGCGAGGGGCTCAACTGTATTGCCAACAGCAATGGCGCTTACTTTAACCTTTGCGGCGGCAGCTATGGCGGCACCCACGCCTCCACCGACCTGACCATCCGCTCCGGTTCCTGGCGAAACATCTACTACGGCAGCTATACCGGCACCGTCAGCGGCGATGCCAAGCTGACCGTGACCGGCGGTACCTTTACCAATATCATTCAGGCAGGTTATAGCGCAACTGTCAACGGTAATTGTTATGTAAACCTCTCCGGCGTTGCGGCAGGCACCCGTATTCTTGCAGGTATGAACAGCAAGGGCTCTGTCAAGGGCAATGCCACCGTGGTTTTGGGTAAGAATATTACCGGTACTCCGGTGATCGCTCCCGCCATCAACGGCAGTATTGGCGGTACCTATACCCTGGTTTTGGACGGCGCGGATACTTCCGCCATGACCGTTTCCGGCAAGAATATTACCAGCGGCACCGTAGGAAGCAGTGTTTTGCATCTGCAAAGCGGCACAATAGGCACTGCCACAGACTTTGGCTCTGTGATTCTGCAGACTGTGGGCTATGTGAAGCTGGGAGCCGATGTAACTATGGATCCCCAGGTCAAGGGCAATTCCTCCCTGGATCTGAACGGCCACACCCTCACCGGTGATCTGACCGGCACCGGTACGCTGTATCTCATGGACAGCAGCTCCGATGAATACAACCTCCCCACCGGCGCCCTTGTGGGTACCGTTTCCTGCCAGCTGCTGGAGCAGTTCAAGACCACCATCACCGGAAGCGCAAAGCGCTATATGGTCCTGGAAGGCGACACCGGCTATACCTCCCACCGCTTCTATGTGGGGCTTACCAAGGTAAGCATCCGCACCGCAGATACGGGCTTTGGCTACAAGGCCAAATTCTGCGGTGACGAGGCTGTGCTGGCTATGGTTGACAGCTTCGGCTTCCGGCTGAACCTGGAGGGCAATGAGACTGTGGTCACCAAGTCCGTTGCGGCAGCTGACCTGGAATCCGGCAGAGAGTACTCCCTGCTTTTGGAAAACTTCCAGATCGAAGCCTACGGAGATACGCCCGTCCATGCAGAGGTCTTCCTGAAGCTGACCGATGAGAGCGAGATCTGCAGCAGCAGAGTCAGCTATTCCATGAAGACCATGCTGCAAAAGGTCTGTCAGGATCTGAGCAGCTTCTCGGCAGAACAGCTCGGCGCCCTGCGTGCCATGTGCGCCCCCTTCAAGGTCGCCATGGAGGGCTGGGGCATTGACGATCTGCTCCAATAACCGATACGCTTTTTCCGCACCTGGCAAAAGTGCCAGGTGCGGATTTTTTATACCCAGGTTGCAATCCTGCGTGCTGTAGGGGGCTTGCCGATCAATACATACAATATATTTCGGTATAAAATATGGTATAAAATATAATTTCGGGGGAACCTCAGAAAGGATTGTCAAATTGTGTCCAATGTGTTATAATGCATCCACTATATTCATTGACCCCGGAAGGAGGGATATTGGGTGATTTTAGGAAAGCATATCAACCGTTACTATCTGAAGTATCTGCCGGTTCTGCTGTTGGGACTGGTGGCACTGTTTGCGGTGGATTATCTGCAATTGGTCACCCCAAAGCTGTACCGCATGGTTTTGGAGGGCATGGCAGGTGCTCCCACTGTGGAGGCCCTGGACGGCACCCAAAAAGCGTTTAATGCGGCCTTTGTACTCGACGAGATCTGTATGCCCATGGTTTGGGTGATCCTGGCTATGGTATTCGGGCGGTTCTTATGGCGCGTGTGCTTCATCGGCTCCGGTATGCGGCTGGAGGAGGATCTGCGCAACCGGATGTTCGGTCATGTAAAGAATCAAAGCCGGGAGTACTACCAGGTGAATAAGGTGGGCGACCTCATGAGTCTGTTCACCAATGACCTGGATACGGTCCAGGAGTGCTTCAGCTGGGGTGTCATGATGTTCTTTGATGCCGTGATGCTGGGTGTTTTGGCAATCGTGAATATGTGGAAGATGGATCCCATGCTCACCGTTCTTTCCATGATCCCCATGGGCATCCTCATGGGCGTTGCCACTGTCCTGGGCAAATACATGATGAAAAAGTGGGATATCCGTCAGGCGGCTTTTTCCAAGCTGTCGGACTTCTCCCAGGAGAGCTTTTCCGGTATCGCCGTGATCAAGGCCTTTGTCAAAGAGGCCAAGGAGCTTTGGAATTTCAAAAAGCTGAATGTGGAAAATGAAAAGGCCAATATGGACCACACCAAGTCCTCCGTGCTTCTGCGGATCCTGGTAATGCTCTTTGTGGAGAGCGTGATCTGCATTATTTTGGGCTACGGCGGCTATTTGGTCTATCAGGGTCAGTTCAGTGCCGGTCAGCTTCTGGAATTTGTGGGCTATTTCAACGCGGTGATCTGGCCGGTAATGGCGGTATCCGAGCTTGTGGATATGGGCAGCCGGGGCAAAGCCTCCATGAACCGCATCAGTCAGCTTTTGGACTCTCCCATTACCGTGAAGGATGCGCCCCAGGTGGCAGATCTTACCGATCCCAAGGGAACGATCGAATTTAAGGATCTGACCTTCCGCTACCCCGATGGGGAATTTGATGCCCTGAAAAATATCACCTTTACCATCCAGGCCGGTGAAAATGTGGGTCTGGTGGGCAAGACCGGCTCCGGAAAGACCACCCTGGTGGATCTGATCCTGCGTACCTATAACGTCCCCGACGGGACCTTGTTCCTTGACGGGCAGGATGTGAACACCCTTTCCATCCACTCCGTCCGGGATGCCTGTGCCTATGTGCCCCAGGATAATTTCCTGTTCTCCGATACCATTGAGCATAACATTGCCTTCGGCGTGACCGGATACGATCCCAAGGCGGTGGCCAACGCGGCGCGCCTTGCGGATGTCCACAGCAATATCCAGGAGTTCCAGGCCGGCTACGGCACTGTTTTGGGCGAACGGGGCGTGACCGTCTCCGGCGGTCAGAAGCAGCGGATCTCCATCGCCCGGGCTCTTATGAAAAATGCCCCCATCCTGATTTTGGATGACAGTGTTTCCGCCGTGGACACCAAGACGGAAACTGCTATTTTGCAGAATCTTCGTCAGACCCGCCAGGGAAAGACCACCATTCTCATCGCACACCGGATCTCCACCATCGAAAAAATGGACAAGATCCTCTTTATCGACGACGGATGCCTGGCAGACGTGGGTACCCACGAGGCTCTGTATGCCCGTTGCGAGGCCTACCGGAAGATGGTAGATCTGCAGCGGCTGGAGGAAGCAGGAGGTGAGGCAGATGCTTGATTTTGTACAGCAGTATTTGCCCGTTGTGATCGTGGGCGCGATCATCGGAGCCTTCTCTTTGGTATTCGTCTTTGCCTCCCTGGCTCTGAAAAAGGTCAAGGACGAGGATTCCGACCGGCATATGGCCGACTCTGAGATCATCAAACGGCTCATGGGCTATGCCAAGCCCTATTGGAAAAGCTTTATCGGTGTATTCTTCATCATGCTCTTTTCCATCGGGTATGATCTGATCTCTCCCCTTTTGGTCAGCCGGATCCAAAAGCTTTTGCAGGAGGATTTCGCCCTGTCCCAGCTGTTCGGGCTGGTGGCGGTGTATGCGGGCATTCTCATCGTCAGCTTGATCTGCACCTATCTGCAGGCCATGATCCTGCAAAAAACCGGACAGAAGATCCTCTCTCAGATCCGTCAGGATGTGTTCTCCCACATTGAGAGCCTGAGCCACGAACAGCTCAATAATATTCCTGTTGGCAAGCTTGTGACCCGTGTCACTAACGATCCCAACGCCATCAGCTACATGTTTACCAATATTTTGGTGACCCTGGCGAAAAACTGTATGGTCATCGTAGGTGTGCTGGGGGCCATGCTGGTGCTCAATTATGCCCTGACCCTGATGGTCTTGGCCTTTGTGCCCTTTGTGATCCTCTTTACGGTGATCTTCCGGAAGTTCTCCCGCCGGGTCCACCGGACGGTCAGCAATGCCACCACGGATATCAACACCTATCTGTCGGAGAATCTCTCCGGTATGAAGATCACGCAGATCTTTAACCGGGAGGAGCAGAAGATGGCGGACTTCGTGGCCCGGAGCCGGAAGCTGAAGAAGGCCAAGTTCAACCGGATGTATGTGTTCGGTGTATTCCGCCCCATGGTGTACATGCTTTTCGTCAGTACCCAAATGTGCCTGTTCTACTTTGGTGCCAAAGGCTATTTGGAGAACACCCGGTTTTTGGGGCAGATCATTGACGGCAGTACCGTGGTTGCCTTCTATATGTATATCTCCCGGTTCTTTAACCCCATTCAGACCCTGGCAGAGCAGTTTGATATGCTCCAAAGGTCCTTCGCCTCTTCGGAAAAGATCTTCACCATTTTGGATATGGTGCCCCAGATCGTAGATGAGCCGGATGCCATGGACCTGGAGAACATGGAGGGCCGCATTGAGTTCAGGGATGTATGGTTTTCCTATAAGCCCGACGAGTGGGTCTTAAAGGGGGTTTCCTTCACGGTAGAGCCCCGGCAGACCGTGGCCTTTGTGGGCTCCACCGGCTCGGGCAAGACCACCATTTTGAGCCTGATCTGCCGCAATTACGATATCCAAAAGGGACAGATCCTCATTGACGGCATCGACATTAAAAAGATCCGCATTGCATCTTTGCGGAAGCATTTCGGACAGATGCTCCAGGATGTATTCCTCTTCTCCGGCACCATCCGCAGTAATATCCTGCTGAATCAGGACGGAGTGTCCGAGGAGGAGGTCCGCGAGGCCGTCCGCTATGTCAACGCCGACAGCTTTATCGACAAGCTGGAAAACGGCCTGGACGAGGTGGTCCGGGAACGGGGCAACAACTTCTCTGCCGGACAGCGGCAGCTGCTGAGCTTCGCCCGTACCATCGTCCACAAGCCCGCGGTAATGATCCTGGATGAGGCAACCGCCAATATCGATACGGAAACAGAGATCCTGATCCAGGACTCCCTGGAGAAAATGAAAAACATCGGTACCATGCTTATCGTTGCCCACAGACTCTCCACCATCCAGCACGCGGACAACATCATTCTCCTGTCCAAGGGCAGGATCATGGAGCAGGGCACCCACCAGGAGCTTCTGGCCCAAAAGGGTCGCTACTACGGTCTGTATACCCTGCAGTACAGCAAACAACAATTGGAAGGCTAAAGCTATAGAAAAGCTGTCATCCCGAGCACAATGCTCGGAATGACAGCTTTTCTTATTGTTTTGAATATCAATACAGCGTCGGGCGGGGTCATGACCCCGCCCTACGGTTTAATACTCCATGATCAGGTAATAAAGGCCGGGATACTTAGGACCGATATGGAAATGCATCCAGCCGTCCTTGTGCTCCGCCTCGGGGTTGCCGATATAGAAGCCCTCGGAGTTGACAGACCACACACGGAGCTTCTCATTGTCGGTCTTGATGGCGATCTGCGCATCGATGATCTCTGCTTCGATGGGGCCGGTGCCGATGTCCAGCAGCTTCTCACCGTCCATCCGCTGACCCCGGTTGCTGGCTCTGCCCACGGCAGACAGCAGCATGGAATCGGACTTTTCGATGGGATCGTCCGTCAAAGAGGACAGGGCGATGGTCGCCAGGTCCGTATTGGCCTGGACCTTCATACTGCTCAGCTCCAGGACAATGGGGTTGCCGCCGTTGGCCCTGCGCTGACCGATAACGCCGAACACAGCCTGGGTCCTGGGAGAATCCACACCGCCAATGCGACGGGTGAAATCACGCCAGACCTCACCGGTATCGGAAACCACCATATTGGGGTTCTCACGGGGAAATACCTCAGCGGCAGAACGGATATCGGTCAGATCGGAGGTATCCGTAGAATCCAAAACCGTATGGATCTGGTGGACGCAGGCGCCGGTGCTGGCCAGCTTCGTATCCTTTGCCGCGTAGTCGGCAGACAGCTTGGCACCGATCACGTGCTTGGCGGGGCTGACGTCGCCACGGCGGAGCATCAGCGCGCCGTGATAAAAGAGGCCAAACTTGGCAGGGTCATTCCAGCAGGTGAACAGGCCCTCTCGGAAGGGGGTCATGCCCAGGGTGTTGGAGGAGGACTCCTTGCCCAGCAGACTATACTGGTCACGCTTGGTATGGTAGCCGTAGGTATGGATACTCATAGCAGAGAAGTTCTGCAGACAGGCCATGGCAGGGAACCAAATAGGCGATTCACAGCGATAGCTGTTGGGCCAGGGCATATCCCACTCGGTCATGGTGAAGGGCTGACCGTGGATACGGGTGGCGATGGCATTGCCCACAGGACTGCTCTTCTGTTCCATGAGGCTCTTGTTGTTACTGACCTTCTCATACTCGGTCCAGGACCAGTCATAGTAATAAGAATGGCCGTCCTGGAAGTCCATATCCTTCTGCGCCCTGGTCAGCGCGTTGCTCTTGTACCAGTTGGTGCAGGCCAGGGGGATCTTTACGCCCAGGGAGCGGATATGCCCGTACATGGTCTTGGCATAGTCCTCATTGACCTTGCTGCGGAACCTGGCCTGGGTCTCATCCACCACATTCAGATCACAGCCAAAGGCATCATACTCGATGCCCTGCTCCTTCAGCCACTTGTCAAACATATCCCGCAGCATATCATCATAGTAGGCGATCCGCTTCCACTTGTAGTTGTTAAAGGGACGGAACATATCGTTTTCGTTGGCAATGACGCAGAAGGTGAAGAAGGGATCGTCTTTATAGGCCAGACCGGTATAGGGGTTGTAGTGATTCCAGAAGTTATCGCAGAATTCCTTCTGCAGCGTGATCATCCAAGGGTCGTACAGCGCATACTGCTTGTGGGCATCCCACATATCCTCGGCAAAGGCCACACCGTCACCGGGCTTAAACTTGCGGTAGGTCATCATATCCACGCCGGCGTAGATACCCTGATCCTTCAGACACTTGATCAGGTAGTCCATCCGCTCCATGGAGCGCTCGTCCAGCTTCCGGGTGGTACGGGTGGGCTTACCGGCAGAGAAGCGAAACAGATTGGGGGTTGCCCAGTCAGCATCCATCTGATGGAAGCGGACATAGTTACAGCCGGCCTGGGCCAAGCGCTGGGCTACCCCCTCAGCATACTCGTGGCTGGGGAAGCAAGATGCGCCGTTGAAGATCACGCCCCAGAACTTAGCGGGAGTGCCATCTTCAAATACAAAGCTTTCGCCCTGTACCTTGCAGAAGCCATGCTTACCGGCAGGCTTCTCGTCTTCAAATACGAAGGAGATGTCCACCGGCATCATATCGGGGTACTGGTAAACAGGCATATAACGGGACATTTTACTCGCTCCTTTGTTAAAGATTTATTTTGATTATACCACTATGCCATACCCTGTCAAGCTTTTCCGGGACAAATCCTCCGTTATTCAGGACAAATCCCCTTGCATATATCCGTTTCTTTTAGTATAATAAGCCTATAATACTATACATACGGAGGATCGACCCGTGGCAAAGCTTTATTTTAAGTACGGCGCAATGGGCTCCAGTAAAACAGCCCAGGCGCTGATCACCAAGTACAATTATGAGGAAAACGACCTGCAGGTTTGGCTCATCAAGCCCAGTGCAGACACCCGTGACGGTGAGCAGGTTCTGAAAAGCCGGATCGGCTTGGAGGCTGTGGTGGAGGTTGTCCCCCCGGCGGCAGATGTATGCGCCATCTTTGAGGCCACCCGAAAGGGCAAATGCGATGTGATCATCGTGGATGAATGCCAGTTTTTGACGGAGGCACAGATCGACCAGCTGCGCAGCATCGTAAATGTCTACAACATCCCGGTAATGTGCTTCGGTCTTCGTACCGATTTCCAGACCCGGCTGTTCCCCGGCAGCCGTCGGCTCATGGAAGTGGCAGACACCATCCAGGAGATCAAAACCATCTGTGACTGCGGTGCCAAGGCCACGGTCAATGCCCGAATCGACGGCACCGGTCACATCGTTACCGAAGGCGCGCAGGTATTTTTGGGCGGCAACGATGCCTATATTGCCATGTGCCACAGATGTTATGTAAACGGAATCAAGGAGCATAAGATCATCAAGCTCCATGGACAGAACTAACGAATCAAAGGAGATTATTATGGAACTGAAAGACATCCTTTCCAAATGCGACCACACCCTGCTGGGTCAGGCTTCCACATGGGCAGATATTAAGGGTATCTGTGACGACGGCATGAAGTATCACACTGCCTCCGTGTGCATCCCCGCCTCCTTCGTCAAGCAGGCTAAGGACTATGTGGGCGATAAGCTTGCCATTTGCACCGTCATCGGCTTCCCCAACGGCTACGCCACCACCAACGCCAAATGCTACATGGCCTGCGATGCCGTTGCCAATGGCGCAGACGAGGTGGATATGGTCATCAATATCGGCTGGGCCAAGGAAGGCAAGTGGGACCTGATCACCGAGGAGATCCGTCAGATCAAGGCACACTGCCAGGGCAGGATCCTGAAGGTCATTATCGAGACCTGTCTGCTCACCGATGAGGAAAAGATCGCTCTGTGCAAATGCGTATCTGACTCCGGTGCAGATTATATCAAGACCTCCACCGGCTTCTCCACCGCCGGCGCCACCTTTGCCGATGTGGAGCTGTTTGCCAAGCACGTCGCCCCCCATGTAAAGATCAAGGCCGCCGGCGGCATTTCCAGTTTGGAAGATGCAGAAACGTTCATTAACCTGGGCGCGGACCGCCTGGGCACCTCCCGGATCGTAAAGATCGCAAAGGGACTGGAAAACGACGGCACTTATTAATTACCAGTTACAAGTTACGAATTACGAATGATTGCACGGGGTAGCGCAAATGAGTGAAAGTATTATATCCATAAAAAGCTTTTCGTTTGCCTTACGAATCGTTAATCTTCATAAATACTTATCCGTGAACAAGCGGGAATACCACATGTCAAAACAAATCCTGAGAAGCGGAACCAGTATTGGGGCGAACGTTGCAGAATCTCAAAAAGCACAAAGTACAGCAGATTTTGTTGCCAAACTAAAAATTGCGCTTAAGGAGGCCAACGAAACCGATTATTGGCTTCGCTTACTTCACCGATCCGGTTATTTGAATAAACGGGAATTTAGTAGTTTGAATAACGATCTGACAGAGCTCCTCAAGATCCTTACCGCAATATGTAAGCATTACCCTCAAACAAATCAAACCCCTTGAAACTTGTAACTCGTAACTTGTAACTCGTAACTCGTAACTCGTAGCTTATACCTTGAACTAAAAAAGAATTTGGAGGAACTAACATGTCTTACCCTTCCACGCCTCATATCAATGTACAAAACGACATCGGTTTCGGCAAGACTGTACTGATGCCCGGTGATCCTCTGCGCGCCAAGTTTATTGCGGAGACCTTCTTTGAAAATCCCGTTTTGGTCAACAATGTCCGCGGTGTCAATGGCTACACCGGCTACTATAAGGGGGTTAAGGTGTCCGTAATGGCCTCCGGCATGGGTATGCCCGCCATTGGCATTTATTCTCACGAGCTGTTTAACTTCTTCGGTGTGGAGAATGTGATTCGCGTCGGTTCTGCCGGCTCCATCCAGGACAACATCAATCTCTACGATATTGTCATCGCCCAGGGTGCCTGCACCGATTCCAACTGGGCCAACCAGTTCCATCTGCCCGGCACCTTTGCCCCCATTGCTTCCTGGGAGCTGATGACCGAGGCGGTCAAGGCCTGCGAAGCCCACGGTGCCACCTATCATGTAGGCAACGTCAACTCTTCCGATGTGTTCTACGGCGACCATAAGGACGTACCCGAAGGGCTGGACAGTGTGTATGGTCTGAAGAAGATGGGCGTTATGGCCCTGGAGATGGAGGCCGCCGCCCTTTATATGAATGCCGCCCGGTACGGCAAGCGGGGTCTTTGCATCTGCACCATTTCCGACCATGTGCTCAAGGGCGTGGAGACCACTGCCGCCGAGCGTCAGACCGCCTTTACCCAAATGATGAAGGTAGCCCTGGACGTAGCCGTAGCCATGGAGAACAAGTGATAATGCCCTATTCCCAATGCCAAATGCCCAATGTGGGCGAAAACGTAATCGTGAAAAAAAGCCGCGCCTTTTCTGTCCGGATCGTAAACTTATATCGGTTTATGTGCCACAGTAGACATGAATATGTGCTGTCAAAGCAGTTGCTTAGGTGTGGAACCAGTATTGGTGCAAATGTTGCAGAAGCACAACGTGCACAATCAAGGGCAGATTTTCACGCAAAAATGAGTATTGCACAAAAAGAGGCACACGAAGCAGAGTATTGGATAACCCTCTTATTCGACACAAACTATTTAACAAAACAGCAGTTTTTGAGCATTTACGGAGACTTAAAACAAATCTTGCAGATATTATCCGCAATATGTAAAACAACAAGAGCCTAACTGAAATCGCAAAAAGCCATATGCCCAATTCGTCACAATCGCAATTTACAGGAGAATTTGGCATTGGGCATTCGGCATTTGGCATTCACTATGCGAGGTGATTCTATGAAGCGTGTATTTTTGATCGTTTTGGATTCCTTTGGAATCGGGCAGCTGCCGGATTCCGAGGCCTTTGGAGATGTGGGTGTAAACACCCTGGCCTCCTGCGCCGCCTCCGGACAGCTGCATATTCCCAACATGATAAAGGCCGGTTTGGGCAATATCGACGGGGTGACCTGTCTTCCCAAGGTAAGCCAGCCTATGGGCGCTGTAGCACGGCTTGCCGAACGTTCCATGGGTAAGGATACCACCATCGGCCATTGGGAGATCGCAGGTCTGATCTCCCAGTATCCCCTGCCCACCTACCCGGACGGCTTCCCTGAGGAAGTGCTGGAGCCCTTCCGCAAGGCAACCGGCAGAGGTGTTCTTGCCAACGCCCCCTGGTCCGGTACGGAGGTCATCGAAAAGTACGGTGAAGAGCATATGCGCACCGGTGATCTGATCGTCTACACCTCCGCCGACTCCGTGTTCCAGATCGCCGCCCACGAGGAGATCGTGCCGCCGGAGCAGCTGTATGAATACTGCCGGATCGCAAGAAAGCTCCTGGTAGGCAAGCATGGTGTAGGCCGTGTGATCGCCCGTCCCTTTGTGGGTCAGCCCGGCAGCTTCAAGCGCACAGCCAACCGCCATGATTTCTCCCTGGAGCCTGCCTCCCAAACCATGCTCGATGCCATTCAGGCCGCAGGCAAAGCCACCATCGGTGTGGGCAAGATCTATGATATCTTTGCCGGTGTGGGCGTGGGTGAGCATGTATACAACCAGTCCAATGCCGATGGCATGAACCATACCGACCGGTATGCGGGTCAAAGCTGGGAAGGCCTTTGCTTTGTGAACCTGGTAGACTTTGATATGACCTTCGGTCACCGCCGGGATGCGGTTGGCTACGCCAAGGCCCTCAGCGAATTTGACACCTGGTTGGGCAGCTTCCTGGAGAAGCTGGGTGAGGATGACCTGGTGATGATCACCGCCGACCACGGCTGTGATCCCGGCTACCATGCCACCACCGACCACACCCGGGAGTATGTTCCCCTGCTGGTGCTGGGCAAGAATGTAAAGCCCGTGAACCTGGGCACCCGGGATAGCTTTGCCGATATTGCGGCCACCGTCACGGAGCTTCTGAAGGTAGACTATGAAACCCCCGGCGAAAGCTTCGCTAAAGAAGTTTTATAAAACCCGTAGGGTGGGGTCTTGCCCCCACCGCCGTTACCCCACCCTACACGGATGATAGCTTACCATAAGGAGGAATCTTTATGACCCCTGAAAAACTCATGGAACTGGCCCGGGAGGCCATGACCCATGCCTATGTCCCCTATTCCGGCTATAAGGTCGGTGCGGCTCTGCTTTGCGCTGACGGCACCGTATACCAGGGCTGCAATATTGAAAACGCATCCTATACCCCCACCGTCTGCGCCGAACGTTCCGCCTTTTTCAAGGCCGTCTATGACGGACACCGGGATTTCAAGGCCATCGCCGTATGCGGTGGCAAGGACGGCGTAATCACCGGAGCCTTCCCGCCCTGCGGAGTCTGCCGCCAGGTGATGCGGGAATTTTGCGACGATGATTTTCTCGTCTACATGATCGGAGCCGGCGACAGCTACGAGGTCTATCCCCTCTCGGAAATCCTGCCTCACAGCTTCAAAGCCAGCGAGCATATGCAGTAAGTCGCGCACCAATCAGAGGCTGTTGAAGATAGTGAGATAATAAGATAATAAGATATTGGAGATATCCATTATCTTCACCATCTCCAATATCTACAGCGGTATGCGGGACAGAAACCCGTCCCCTACGATCATATCTTCAATATCTCCATTATCTTCAATATCTCCAATATCTCAAAACAAGGGCCTGTGCAGCTGCACAGGCCCTTGTATTTTGGAATATTAGATCTCTTCCTTGGAAGGAGCGGGGGTAGCGGGGTCAGTGGTCGCAGTTACAAGATCATACAGATTGGTGAATCCCCATTCCTGGAGCTGATCGGCAATGCTGCTGATCATGTTCTTCAGGCCTTCCAGCTGCTCCTGGCTGTACAAGTCGATCTGCTCATCTACCTTCTTCAGGATATCCTTGAAGGTATATTCATACCGGGAGCTTGTGATGACCTCATTGTCCGTGGTGATCTCCGTGCCGTCAGCCAAGGTCAGGGTTACCCATGCAGTAAGCTTCTTGTCGGCATATTCCATGTCGTAGTTGCTTACCACCAGACCCACGTTGGTGCCTTCGCCTCCGGTGATGAATTCCTCTCTTGTACCGTCACGGGAGACCACATTGTCCTGTCCATCCAGCTGTAGGCGGTATCCAAAAGCATTTTCCTCATCCAGCATACTCTTGACGATCTCATCACCGCCAAAGATAGCCTTATAGCCAACGCCGCTCTTGCCGGGACGGATGGTCACCTTGGTAATACCCAGGTAGATCCGGTGGAAGGAGACTGCGCCGGTCTCGGGGTCGGTGTAGGTCAGGTAGCGCAGGATCCGGCCCAAAGCGCCGTCCTTTTCAGACTTATGCTGCAGCGCCACATTGCCAACCACGCCGGCGATGGTTCCGTAACCATCAGAGCAGTCATAGTCGTTGGTGGTGCTGTCCACACCGTAGAGGGTCATGCCCTCAGCCACGGTGAGGATGCCGCCGATGCTGTGACCGTTCAGATCCAGGTACAGATTGCTATTGACCTGTGCGCTCTCCTGGGTATCGCTCACCAGCACCACCAGGCCCATTTCGCCCGCGGCATCCAGAGCCTCCTGGAGATAGTAGTACACAGTACCATTCACCATTGCCACCTTACCGTCTACGATGGTAAAGTCAGCAACCAGGGTCTCGCCGTTGAGGGTCATGGTCACACGGCCCGTACCGGGCTGGCTGTTGTTCACATAGCTGATGGCGAAGGGCAGCGTGGTTTCACCGCTGAGGGTGTAGGCAGGCTCAACGGCCTCGCCCTTATAGGTGTAGCTGTCCTCCAGGTTGAGTGTAGCAGTCACGGTGGGCAGATCCAGCGCATTGCTTACATTGTCCTCAACCTCGATTGCGCCTGCGGTGATGGTATAACCGTCCACAGTCGTACCCATGTAGCAGATATAATCCGCTGCGGTCATGCTGCCCATCAGGAAGGACATAGCCGAATCATTTGCCTTCAGAAGATCCTTGAACTTATCGTAAGCAGCCTTGTTCTGGAAGATCAGTCTTGCCTGCTCCTCAGAAGCATTGGAAGGATACCGGGTGTGGGCATAAATGCTGCGGTCGCTGTAGCTGTCGCCGCTGGGCTTGTTCAGGTTGCAGGTAATATTGGCATTCTCACCAATGTAAAGATTGATGATGCCGGTAACCTTCTTCTGAGGATCCCAGTCGCCGAAAATAGATTCTTCCCGGTTGACCCAGCAGCCGCCGTACAGACGACGGGTAATCGTACCGCCGGTGATATACAGGTTCAAAGCATCGGTCACGATCAGATCCTGGCTGATCGAACCGCCGAACACCTGCTCGAAGGTTGCGCCCTCGTAGTAGAAGTTGATGGTGCCAACCGTATTCACACCGTACTTGCCGCCGCCGTAAATGGCCATGCCGTTACCGCCGGTGGCACGCAGCTCAACCGCGCCAATGGAGCAGTTACCGCTGGAACCGCCGAAGGTGGAGGTATGGTTCTGACCGCCGATCACATTCATATACACCGTACCTGCGATGTCTGCGGATCGGGAACCACCGAAGATCACATGGCGGCCGGAATGGGTATGGCTTACATAGTCAACACCTGCGTTCACATTGCCGCCCACGGTCAAATGCACATCACCGGTAATATTCTGGTCATTGCTGCCGCCGTAGATCTCGCCCCAAACACCGCCCAAAACGGTCAGGTTTGTGCCTTCGATCACACCGTAAGCGGAGTTTGCGCCGCCGTACAGCTTGCACGACGCGAGGACTTCCGTTTCCGTTCCACCGGAGGGTGTATAGGTCAGGGTCTGGTAGGAATCGTCCATATATGTCCCATCGAACAGATACCGGGTAGTAATATCGTCCTCAAATACGGTGGTAAAGCCATTGCAGTAGAAGAAGAAGCTGCCGTAGTTGGAAGATGTGCTGGTGGTGGACATGGCCATGGTCAGGATCAGATTATCAAAGGTAACATTGTCCCGCAGATAGATCCGCTCCTTGGGAGTAACGAACTCGCCACCGGTGAGCGTAAAGGTCTTGCCGTGCTCAGCCCAGCCACCGGCACCTGTGCCGGAAGTGGCCTGGGTCAGAATATCCACAATATGGACCGTTCCGTTGTCTGCCACCATGGACAAAGCATGGTTCAGGGTCTTGTAGGGAGCAGCCTGAGAACCCGCATTGCTGTCGCTGCCGTTATCGGAAACATAAACCGCAGTGGGGGCATCCAGGTAGAGCTTACCGTTCCGGCAAGCCAGGATATAGCCTTGGGGGCTGACAAAGTGGGCAAGATCTGCCTCTGCGCCGCAGCCAAACATACCGGGCTTTGTTGCCGTCAGCGTAATGCGGGCTTCTTCTGCCAGCTGATCTGCGATCAGGCCGTAGTTCTTGATGCCTTCAGCCACATAGATGGCATCCATACTGGGAGCACCCACGAGCTGTACCTGAACATCATCTACGTAGACACAGGGAGCTACCTCTCCGGCCTCACCGGCATAGATCTCCACGCCGTCGTTGATGGTATGCACATGCTTGCCCTCGCTCAGATAGAGGGCCGCACCCTTTAGGGTCACAGAGCCGTTCTTCAGCACTGTTCCGGTATTCAGGGTCAAGGACGAGTTCTCGCCAAAGGCCATAACATTGCCACCTGCGAAATAGGCATGACCGCCGTCCACAGTTGTATTGTCAATGGTGACCCTGCCCCAGGCCGCAATGGAGCCGCCCCGCATTGCCTCGCCGCCGCTGAAGCTGCAGCCGGTAATGGTCACGGTACTGCCGCCAATGGCATAGAGGTTACCGCCGTTGCCGTTGGTAGTGCCGTCACACTTCAAGGTGGCATTACCGTTGGAGATGGTGCAATTTTCGATGGTATAAGTACCGTCATTGATAGCAATGTTGCCGCCATGGGTACCCTCGCCGTCAGCAATGGTCACACCGGAGAAGGTGCCGCCGCCGAATGCGGTAAGGTTACCGCCGTTGGTAGTGATTTTTTCTCCCTCACCGACCTTTGCGCTACCGCCGGTAATGCTGCCGCCGGTGACGGTAATGCCGTTGCTTGCATAGATATTGCCGCCGCGGTAGGTCGCAGTACCGTCGGAAACGGTACAGTTCGTCAGAGTGGTGGGGTTGGCCTTGGTATAGAGGTTACCGCCATTGCTGGAGGTCTTGGTCTTGTTGGCCTTACCGTCGGAAATGGTCACATTATTCAGGGAGATGGAGTTGTTGGTAACATAAATCGCACCGCCCAACTGGGCCTCGCCACCGGTAAAGGTTGCGTTCTCAATGGTAGAATCGCCGCCGGTGATAAAAGCCGCGTTGCCGCCGTACTTGGCAGAGCCGCCCAGGAAGGTACCACCGGTGACGGTTGCGTTACAGGCGGAAACATTACCGCCGGCATTGCCCGCAGAGCCGTTTTCAAAGGTACCGCCGCTGATGGTAACCGCGCCTTCTGCGCTCAGATTACCGCCGTTGGAACCGGAGCCGGTGGACTTATTGCCTGTGAAAGTACCGCCGGAGATGGTGACTGCGGCATTCTCGGTTGCGTAAATACCGCCGCCGTGGCTGGAAGCCACACAGCCGGAGACCGTACCGCCGGAGATATTCAGACTGCCATCTGCCACGCAGATCGCACCGCCGTGCTTTGCGTTTTTCTCGCCCTCTGCCAGGCCGCCGGAGATGGTACCGCCGGTCATGGTCATGGTGGCCCGGTTGATAAAGATGTTACCGCCGTCGCTATTGGTGGCCTGACCGCCAGTGACAACTGCTGTGCCACTCAGGTTCAGCGTTCCCACATAGGTATCATCTTTCTTTTCCACATTGATATTGCCGCCGGCAGAGCTGTCCTGGTTGGTGGAAACACCGCCGGAGATGGTACCGCCGGAAATATCTGCCGTAGTACCGTAAACAAACAGATTACCGCCGTAAACCGCCTGGCAGTTCCGAACTGTGCCGCCAGTCATGGTAAAGGTGGCTGCAGAGGCCACAAAGACACCACCGCCGCCTGCCGCAGCCTGGCAATTCTGAACCGTGCCGCCGGATAAGGTAAACTCACCGCTGTGTACATAGATGCCGCCGCCGTGGTTGGCGGCTGTACCTCCGGAGATCGTGCCACCGGTAATGGACAATGCCGCATTGCTTACGTAGATATTTCCGCCATAATTATTAGTGGCTTGGCCGTTGGTGATCTCCGCAGTCCCGCTGATATTCAGTTCGCCGTTGGCAGTCACCGCAATATTACCACCGCCGCCAGTAGTACTCTTGGCCGTACCTTCGGTAATCGTGCCGCCGGAGATGTTAATGATCACGGATTTCTCATTCTCACCGCTGACAAAGCCGTAAATATTGCCGCCATTTACCGCAACACCCTTTTCAATTATGCCGCCTTCAATATTGACCGTTGTCGTTCCGTTGGTGGATACTACGCCGATATTACCGCCGGAGCTTACGCTGGACTCACCTTCGGAAACCTTACCGCCCTGCATGGTGAAAAGGCCGCCGCTAATGATGTAAATATTGCCGCCCTGGCCTTTCAGCGCAGTTCCCTTTGTAACTGTACCGTCCTCCATGGTCAGGAACTTGGCGTAAATATTACCGCCGGGGTTGCCCTGGGACTCGCCCTCGGAGATCTCTGTCGTGGCACCCTGGATCAGAATACTGTGGGGACCGGGCACATAAATGCTGCCGCCGTAGGTCTTTGCCACACCCTTGGAGAGTTTGGCTCCATTGATCGTCAAGGTTCTTGCTGTACTTGTCGCCGAATTGTTGACATTCAAGTAGATATTACCGCCGCGTGCATTGGACTGTCCCTCGGCGATCCGGGCTCCGTCCTGGATGATTATGATACTGTCGATGCCATAGATATTACCGCCGCCGATACTATAGGCATATCCCTTTTCAATGAGCGTGTTTGCACCCTCAACGGTCAGCTCCTTGTCCTTAGGAATATAGACATTGCCGCCGCCGTTGTAAGCACGACCGCCGGTAAGCGTACCGCCGGAGATCGAAATACTGTTGCTGGCAGCAACGCAGCCGCCATTACGGGCATTGTAGAGTCCTTCTTCGATCTGCGCCGCTGTCAAGCCACCGGTGATGGTACCGCCGGACAGGATCACATCTTTCGCGTATACACAGCCACCGTCTGAGCCGCTGGTAGTGCCGTTGATCCGGCCACCGGTGATGGAGCCGGAGGTCATGGTAAAGGTGGTAGCCGAATAAACGCTGCCGCCCTTCTGCTTATCGGGGACAATACCGCCGTCCAAAACCGCACCCGCTACCGTAACCGCCTTTGCGCCGTACACGTTACCGCCGCCGAAAGCAGTGGATTCACCGCCGGAGATCGTACCGCCGGACAGGGTCATCGCCGTTTCGGCATAAATATTACCGCCATAGTCAGCCGTACCGCCGGAAATCGTACCGGACACGATTTTCAAAGTACCGGCTCTGTAGTAGATACAGCCACCGTAGACCGCCTCACCGCCGCTAACGGAGCCGCCATACATATTGAACGTACCGCTGTACAATGCAATACAGCCGCCCATGGGACGGTACTTACTCTGAGTGGTTTCAGAGGTTACCAAAGCAGAGCCGCCTTCCAAAGAACCACCGTACATATTGACCACACTGCTTACGGTAATATCCAAAATACCGCCCTTAGTGCCACGGGGGTCATTGGTAGCTGTTTCGGAAACCGTCAAGGTCGCACCGATCAGTGTGCCACCATAAATGTCCATGTAGGCCGCTTTATCATTACCAATGTGGGCAATACCACCGTTTCGGATAGTGGTGCCGGAAGCATCGTAAGTACCGGCAAAGATCGTTATTTTGGCTGTATTGTACACATAGAAAATACCGCCATAGCTGCCGGAAGCAGTGGACACGATCTTGCCGGTTGTTTTACAATCCGTCAGGGTCAGGTTGCCTCTTGCATTGATACGCACGCTCTGGGAGATCTTATAGCCATTCAGGCAAAGGCCAATATCCGTGCCTGCGGCAAGCTCCTTATTGCCGGAAGACAGGGTAATATTGGATACCAGGTAGTAGTTACCGCTGGCAGAGGGAAGCTTGGTACGCTCTGCGGACAAATAGCCCCAGGGGATCCACGCTTCCACCGTTTCACAGGTATGCTCACCCTTACCTTCACCGTTTCCGACACACATACAGTGGGCCGTATGGGAATTGGAGATGCCCACAGAGTCCTTCAATGCGTCGATGGTAAAGTTTGCGCCGTCAGCAACATAAATATCGCCAATGGTCACATCGTTTTTCACCGTCACCTTGGAATAGGTACCCTTGACCTGGTAAACATCCTGACCCAGGCCGGCTGCGGTACCGCCGGTAATGCTGCCGCCGTAGATATTCAAAGAGCCATTCGCCCAGTAAATATTACCGCCGGTGCCTGCAGATGTACCGCCGGAAATCTCACCGCCGTACATATTGAAGGCCGCATAGCGGGAGTCTTTGCCCAGCACACAGCCACCCAATTTACCGGTACCGCCGCTAATGCTGCCGCCATACATATTCAATGTAGCCGGATAGGTATTCTTATTATTATTGGAAACCTGAATCACACCGGAATTATTGTCGGTGTTGGTATCCTTTGCCACCAGATCGCCGCCATAGAGATTCATAGTAGAACCGCTGGCATCGGCATAGCCGTTGAGAATATTGGCAATGGGAGCAGCACCGGTCCAGTTAGACTCCACAGAGCCGCCACCTGCGCAGTCACAAATGCTGATTACACCGCCGGTCACACGGAAGATGGACTGCTTTGTAACAGCACTGCTGCTCAGGCTCAGCTTATGACCATTCAGGCAAAGAGAAATATTCTGACCGGGACGGATCTCAAAGACCCGCTCCAGAGCAATATCCTCAACCAGGTAATAGCAACCGCTTGTCGCCGCAAACATATTGTATTTGCTGTCGGTTTCCCGGTCGCTGGCCACAGTAATGCCCTGATCTCTGACGATGTTTTCCGCCGTCAGGGCGATCCAGGTATTCCCTGTGGTACATTCGTGATTTGCCAAAGCCGCCTCACTTGTGAGGTTGCCGCCGCAGATGCAGTGGTCTGTGTGGGGCGTTTCTGTTGTGCCGGTGTCCTCAGTTGCGCCGGCAGAAACCGCCAGCAAGCCCACCAGGAGCAGCAACGCAAACAGAACGCTAAGTATGGATCGTTTCATGGTATGCGCCTCCTTAAAATAATACAGGTATACGCGGCCCGGGCCATTTCGCCAAATGGGTGTTCCCGGATAATTTTACATCTTTCAGTATAGCAAATTTTTCCGGTTCTGTCCAGTGAAATTTATAAAAATTGCCGATACAGACCGCAAAATTGCAGGTCTGTATCGGCATTTTTCACAGATGTTGTTAAGAACATGTGAACCGGGTGCCGTAGAATAGAAGGCAAAATGCAAAATGATAATCGCAGGAGATGGATATCTTCAATATCTTACTATCTCACTATCTTTAAATAGATTCCGTAGGGGCCGGTGCCTACACCGGCCCGTGGGCCGAAGTGGTCTTCGGCCCCTACAACGGTGGTACTTCATAACAGCATTTTGCATTTAGCATCCCACCAGGTCCCGGATGACTTCCCCCGCGATGATCAGGCCTGCCGCGCTAGGTACGAAGCTGACCGACCCCGGCAGGGCTCTGCGGCCCTCGGGCATTTCCTCCGCGCTTTGTCCCAGGGGCTCCAGGGGCTCTTCCGTGGAAAACAGCACCTTTACATTCCGGTAACCCCGTTTGGCGCATTCCTTGCGCATGATCCGGGCCAGGGGGCAAACGGAAGTTTTGGCAATATCCGTGATCTGAAACCGGGTGGGATCCAGCTTGTTTCCTGTCCCCAGGCAGCAAAGGATGGGTACATTGGCCGCCTTGGCAGCGCCAATGAGGGCCAGCTTTCCTGTAACGGTATCAATGGCATCCACCACATAGCTATATTGGGAAAAATCAAATTCCCCGGCAGTTTCCGGGCTGTAAAAGGTCTTCCGGGCCACGACCTGGATGGTGGGATCAATGTCCAGCACCCGTGCTTTGGCGGCCTGGCATTTATCCATCCCCAGGGTGGAATGGGTGGCGAACAGCTGGCGGTTGAGATTGGTCAGGCTCACCGTATCGTGGTCGATAAGCTCCAAAGCGCCCACTCCGGCTCTTGCCAGGGCCTCTACCACATAGCCGCCCACACCGCCCAGGCCAAACACCGCCACCCGGGCTTTTTTCAGTTGATTAAGTCCCTCCTGCCCCAGCAGGAATCGGGTTCTGGAATACTGATCCATAAAAATACCTCTCAGTCAAATCTTGCGGCATAGCCGCACCGGCGGCACAGCTCCTCTGTGGCCCTCCGGCATCGGAAGCCCTCTGCCATGGCTTTGGCTCTCGGGCTGTTCAAGATCTCGCGCAGGGGCTCCTCAAGAAGATTCCCCAGAGTTACTGCCCCCTCGCTGTCCAGACAGCAGGGAACCACCGAGCCGTCGCACAAAACGCCAAACTGGTCCAGCAGGCCATGGCAATAGACCCGATCCGCCCGAACGGGCGCCTGGGTGTCCGGCCATTGGAACCGATCTCCATATTCCAAAAATACCCGGTCCCGGATCCGGTAGCCCCGGCTGTTGGGAGTCCATTCCCCCTCCAGGCATCGCCGCAGCACAGCTTCTGCCAGGGCATTGCGGCCTTCATCCAGGCCCCGGTTCCACAGCCGAAAGCTGACGATGGTCCCCACTTCGGAAGCCTCCCGGGCAAAGGCCGCCACTTCTTCCAGATAGGCGGTATTTCTCTTTGGGTCGTCCTCCTCAAAGCTGTGAATGGAGATATTTACCTTATGCAGACCCGCCGCCAAAAGCTCCCCACCCCGTTTTTTCAGGAGGGTGCCGTTGGTGGTGATCACGCTGTAAAAGTCCCGCTCCCTTGCCAGCCGCAGAAACTCCGGCAATTGGGGGTGGATCAGGGGCTCTCCCATCAGGTGATAGTAGATATACCGGGTCACCCCGGAAAGCTGCTCCAGCACACGCAAAAAAGTCTGTGGGCTCATTTGTCCCGGGGCTCTGTGATGGCCATGACAGAAGGAGCAGTGCATATTACAGATATTGGTGATCTCCACATAGACCCGTGAATACATGATACCCCTTCTTTCTGTTCTGTATCAAAAACAATAACCAAAAATCGGCACAGACGTGCCGATTTTGGGAAGCGTGTCAAAAAAGTCTACTTCGACTACTGTATCTTACTGCATAGGATACTGGGGAGGCCACTGTGTCTGCTGGGCCTGCTGTTCTTTTTGGGCCTTCTTCTTTTTCGACGAAATGACGCCGATCACACCGCCGATAACAGCACCGATTGCCGCACCTATCAAGGCCTTGCCCAAAACCGTGTCAAAAAAGCTGTCCTTCGGGTCCAACGCAGGATCTACATCAAAGCTCACCGAATCCACGATCTGACGCAGATATTCAACATTCTCCGTGGTATAGGGCACAGTGGACTGGAATTTCAGGGTATACATCTCCTGATTTATCACCGTTACATAGCTGCAAAGGTACAGGCCGATGTCGCTATTCGCGATCTCCAGGAAGGTATAGTCATTCTTATAAACCTCACAGAAATCCAGGTTTCCCTCTGCCTGTGCTTCTTTTGCCAGTTTCTCCACCCTGGAGTTGGGTTGCTTGGAGAGATTCGCGATCTGCTCGCTGGAATCGGTCTTTTCCTTGACCACAAAAAGCTCAACATAGTCGCTCTCGTCAAAAAACAAAACCGCGTCCAAATAAATATTGTTGGAGCGCATCGTTGTATTCATATACTCATAGGTCAAGCCCAGCTCGTCCAACTCCGCGTTGTTGCGGATATTATCCCGGGTGAACACATACCACTGGGAATCATCGATCTCAACGGAAATATCCGTTCCGGAAACTGTATAGGTCCGTGCCATCACCGGCACACAAAGCAATACCAGCACACACAGCAGGGCAACCGTAATCACCAGTTTTTTCACAGCATCGTGTATCCTTTCAAAACCTTTAATGTATTTTCGATCCCGTCCATATGGCTTCTTTCGTAGCCATGGCTGGCGTAGACGCCGGCGCCGATCAGGCCGTGACGGATATCAAAGCCCGCCCGCAGGGTCGCCTCCACATCGGAGCCATAGAAGGGATACACATCCACCGCATAGTCCGCCCCGGTGGCCTTGGCAGCCTCAATCAGCTTGCCTACCACACTGTAGCTGTAGGGGCCGCCGGAATCCTTGGCGCAGATAGACACCTGACGCTCGGTACACTGCAGGCCCTCGCCCACACAGCCCATATCCACGGAAATGGCCTCGGTCACACCGGCAGGCACAGAGCCGGATCCGCCATGCCCTACTTCCTCATAGACCGTCACATGGACATATATTCTTCTCTTAGGCTGCAGCTTGCCGTCGGCAATATACCTGGCAAAGCCCAGCAAAATGCCAACGGACAGCTTATCGTCCAAAAACCGGCTCTTCAGATATCCGGACTCCGTGCGACGGGTCCGGGGATCAAAGCAGACGATATCCCCCACCTGGATCCCCAGCTTCCGGGTATCCTCTGCCCCGGTCACTGGCTCATCCAGCACCACTTCCATGGCATTCCAGTCCCGTTTGGCTGTGGAGTAGTCTCCATTGACATGGACGGAGGCGTTGCAAAGCTGCAAGGTGCCTTCATACACCCCATTGTCCCGGGTATAGACCCGGACGTTTTCCGCCTCGGCGTTGTTGGCATTCATGCCGCCCAGAGGTGTCAGCCGCAGACGGCCGTTTCCCTTGACCTGGGCCACCATAGCACCCAGGGTATCCGCATGGGCAGCCAGAAGCAGACCGTCCTGGGGATCTTCACCGCCCAGGTCAGCCAGCACGCCGCCCTTTTCCGTAATCACCGCTTCAAAGCCCATTTCCCAGAAGGCATCCCGAACCCAGGCCGCCGCCCGGTCCGTATAGCCCGAGGGAGAATCGATAGCCAGCAGTTTTTCCGTCTGCTCCCAGGCGATCTGTGCATATTCTTTCATATTAACCTCCAAAAACCAGGTAATACCAAACCGCCGGGATCTCCCGGAGGTAATAATTCATTCGCAGAGTGCCGATCCGGGTCTTTGCCGGGATCAGCTCCGCCTCGATCCCCAGGTCCTTTGCCATTCGGGATGCCCGGAACAAATGGAACTCACTGGAAACCAAGCCGATCTGTTCAGGCTCTTTTTCCCCCTGACTGCGGATCAGCTCCAAAGAATAGGTGAGATTTTCCACGGTGGTGGTGGCCTTCTCCTCCATCCATACCCGTTCCTCTGCAATTCCCCGGGCCGTCAGGTATTCAAACATGCACTGGGCCTCGGTGATCTCCTCTCCGGCCCCCTGGCCGCCGGAAACCACGCAAACGGTCTCGGGATTTTCCTGCAAATAGGTCAGGGTCGCTTCCAGCCGTTCCCGCAAGATCACAGAGGGCTGTGTGCCGTTGACACCGGCGCCCAAAACGATCACATAGTCACAGCCGGGCGCTGCCTTGGATGCTGCCGCCTGGCCCACATAAATGCCCGTTGCCATGGCGGTGAGCAAAACCAGTCCGATCCCCGTGGAAAGGATCAGCCGGATCAGCTTTGCCGCCTTCTTATTATGCCCTGCCATCCAGCCCAAAAGCTGATACACTGCCAAAACCGCCGCAATGGCAAAGCACAAGTACGCCGTAAAGCGATAGCCGTACAGGGCAAACCGCAGCAGGAGCCCTGCGCAGACAAACAGCCCGGCAAAGGTCCAGCCGATCATATGACGAATTCTCATAACCGGGACACTCCTTATTTTTTAAGATCTCGCAGAGCCTTACGGAGGCGTTCTGCATTCTTCTGACGTTCTCTGCGGTCCATGTCCCCAATGGTCCTGCGCATAAGCATGGCCCATTCCCGGGCACTGCGATGCCCGTCCATCCCAGTGGTCAAATAGGGGCAGCCGGAAATGCCGTCCTGACCAAACCGACCGGCGAACCGCTTGTCCACCCCCAACGCCAGGGCATAGGGGGCCAAATTGTGAAACAGCTCCGGATCCGACTGGCTGAGCCGCCGCAGGTCCTGATAGGAGAGGCTTTTCAGGTATTTCCGCAGACCCAGTACATTGCACGCCACCCGGCGGCCCTCCTGGGTCCGTTTCCCTCCGTAGGCAGCCATCAGGCCCACCGCAAGCTGAGAAAGGGTCAGTGTCAGCGCCGAGGGCAGCTGACCGGCCAGCAGTCCCAGCCCCAGCCAAAGGGCGCACCAGACCAAAGCTTTATAGATCGGTGTTTTCCGCAGCAGGAACAGGCCATTGGCAAACCGCTGGATCTTCATGCCGCTGTATAGACCCAAAAGGCCCATAACGATGCCCCAAAGCCAGCGAAGCACGCCGCCCTCCGCCAGGGCAAAGCCCACATAGAAGCCGCAGACCGCGGCGGCGCAAGCGCCCAAAAACCGGAAGATCCGGGGGTTGCCGGAGCCGCGCTCCAGCATAGACCGGGCACCCGAGGACAATGTCCTTGCCTGGAAAGCCAGGTCTGCATAGCGCCCGGAGGAGGCATCCACCACGGAACGCTTCCCAAACAGCTTAGCAAACAGCCGCTGTTCAAATTCACTGCGCTCATTGCCCATTTCCATGCGCTTATGGAGCAATACCCGTCCGTTCCGGTCTGGCTGGATCAGGATATAGCCCAGCTGAGCCCAGGTAAAGACCGTCAGGGTCAGGTCCGCACCCTCCAGGCACAGAAGACTGCCCAGCTCACCGGCACCGAAGCCATCGGGAGGTGTGGGAGTCTGCCGGCGACGCAAAGGACCGGTACGCAGGAAGATCAGCCAGTAAAGCAGTGCAAGCACCAGGCATCCCGACACCGCCAGGACCTCTGCCAAAGAGCTGTCGATCACGATAGGTGTATCCGGGAACATGCTTTCCGGCACATCCAGGGTCATGACCAGGGTCTCCTGATCCTTCAGCGCCTTCAAAGACTGGCCTGTAATCAGATTTCCCGACACAGCCGCCCGGAGGTCCTCCTCGATACTGCTGTGGTGGTAGCCGCTGGAAAAGGCGGGCTTGGCCTCCACCGTATCGGGCAGGGACACGGTAAATTCCAGATTCGCCACGGGATAGGCAAAGCCGGAAAGGATGGGCAGCTCCACCATAGGAAGTCCCGCTTCATTGGAAGATACCACATCATCCAAAATATAATTCACAGTAAAGGTAAATTCCCCGGCCATTTTGCCCAGGGTCTCGGAAAGATCGATCCGCTTGGCCTCGCCCCGGCGTACCGTATCCGCCTTGCCGCCGTTGACGGTAATGTTCCGGGCATTGGCCGGAACCGGGAAGGTCAGATCCTTTTGGGCTGTTTCCAGGCGCAGATTCACAGATACGGTGACCTGGGCGCTGCCGTCACCGGAGATGGCCGCCTGAAACCGCACCACCGTAGCCTCTGTCGCCCCAAAGGCCGGTACCGCCAGCAGGATCAGTATTGCCAATATCAGGATCATTCCGCTGAGCCGTTTCATAGCAAGCCCTCCTTTCCATAATACAACAAATTTATCATACCACACCCACGATGCAAAAGCAACAAAAAAAGACATCTCCCGCGGGAAAGAAAATACTGTCATCCCAAGCTCGCTCAGGATGACAGTATCTTTTTGCTCAGGTAACTTGCATTAGCCCTGAATGATCAGAATATGGGGATTTCGGGTCTTATCCAGTTGGGCAAGATAGCTCAGGACCATGGTTTCCGAAGTGGCGATACAGCCCGCGGTGGAGGTACTGCTCACATGGAAGAAGATGGCAGACCCGTTGCCCTTGACAATGGGGTCCATATTGTAGTCCACCACAAAGCCGTAGGAATACTGACGGGAATAGCTGATCATATGCTCCGCGCTGTTCCAGTCTTTATTTTCCGTTCCCTCCACCCGGCGGTTGTAATACTGGGAATTGGGATCGTCCACCCAATAGGTATCCTGGGTCACCTGGAAGGTATCCAGGCCGGTATTGGGCTGGTTCTGAATGTAAAAGCCCAAACCCACCGGGTAAAGCCCCGTGGGGGTACAGCCGTCACCCTCCCGTTTGTAGGCAGCGTTGGTCACGCCTCTGCGGCCCACGAAACCGGAGGTACGCAATGGGGGTTTTTCCTGCCACTGGCCACTTTCATAGGCAAAGAAACGGATATCCGCATAGATCCCATTGGCAGATACCGTCACCAGCTGGGTGCAGCCCTTGCCTGCAAGGGTCTGATAAGATTCTCCGCTGGCAGCAAGCAGCTTTTCCAGATCCGTTTGTTGCGGCTTGGGCTGGGTCTGTACCTGAGGCTCGGTCTGCCCTGTAGTGGCAGGGGTTGTCTGCTCCTGGGTGGCAGGCTGCGTCTCTGCTGTGGTGGTCTCAGGCTCCGTCTGTTGGGGCTCGGTGGCAACTGTCGTTGCCTGGGTCTGCAAAGTGGGCAGTGTCGTCACCTCCGGCTCTGTTTGCGGCTCTGAGGGCACCGTCTCCTCCGTGGTGGGGAAGGTGCTGACATAGGTAGGCCTGGTCTGCTGGGTCTGTTCCGGCCTTACCAAAGCATAGTGCAGAAGCAGCGCGCCGCAGATCACCAGCAGGATCGATTGAATGACCACCACACAGATCAGTCGGCGGATGGTCCTTCGCATCCGCTTTCTGCTGGGTCTTTTGACCTTTTCCGGGGTCATTTCGGCATTTCTTGTTTCCATAAAAGTCGCCTCACGAAAGTCCGATCTCGATGTGCGGTTCCTTGCTGTAATCCAGCAAAGAGATCAGTCTGAGCATATCCGTAGCGGTAATATCCACACAGCCGGCAGTGGGGGCAATGCCGCCGGTACGGCCGCAGATGGTAATGACCGAACACTTGCCGGGAACCACATTGTTGGAATCCAGACCGTTGCCGTTGTGCTCAATGTAAATGAGAATATTGGAATAGCCCTTGGTCAGGGTATTGCCGATAGGGTCATAGCTGACACCGTAGGGCAAGCTGCTGATGCTCTGAATGGTGTTATAATATCGGGAGTTCACATCATCGACAATGCAGGTATTGGAAGAAACCAGCCGGAAGGGCCAGTCGCTGTTGGGGATGCTGTTGGCAGACAGGGCAATGCCCAGCTTAAAGGTACCCAGGGGGGTACGCTTACTGCGCTCATAGTAATCGGTGCTGATGCCGTTATAGCCCACCGTTGCGTCACAGCTGAACAGCTCCTTCCACTGACCGTCCTGCCAGGCCATCAGCCGGAGAAAACCGTAGGAGGATCCGGGCGCGGCAGTGACGACCACCTTCTGATTGTAGCCCTCAGGGGCCAAATCCTTGCCCTTGGATACCACGATCACAATGTCGCTGTATTCGTTCAGTTCGATATCCGCAGGAATACTCTGGCTGATCACCGTATCCTTGGCAATTTCATCATCGAATGCGTACTCAAAGCGAACGGCATAGGGAATTTGGTTAAAGATCCCCTCAATAGCAGCTTTCGGCTGTCCCACACAGTCCGGCATATAATACGCAGGTGCCTGGGTGGTCTGGACAGGCTGGGTCGCCTGGGCAGCAGGTGTGCTGCTCTGCCCATCCCCCATAAAGCGGACAGCAAACAAGATCACCAGTGTCAAGACCGCTGCGCCCAAAACAGCCAGCAGGATCACAACGGTCTTATTGGACGACGCCGCGGTATTGGATGCAGGGGCCGGTGCCGCTGCAGGCCTTGCTGCCGGAGCCGGTGCTGTGCCCCGGGATCCGGCGGCAAAGAGGGCATTGGTTTCATCCGGGATGGGCGTGCCGTCTGCCGGGCAGAACCGGCTTGGACCCTTCAGCAGTCTGCCGCAGGCAGGGCAGCGGGGCAGGGTCTTGCCGCAGCCGCTGCAGAATTTAGCGCCTTCCGGGAGTTCTTTTCCACAAAGAGGACATTGCATGGTCATACCTCCATTTTATTGTTTCGCATCGGTATCCAGGGTCTTTCCGAAAACCACAAACCGCTGGAACAGATACTCGGTTACAAAATTGATGAGCATGGTACCGCCCTGGACCACATAGGTGTTCCAGCCATGGTCCATGGTCAAAACCTCCGTCCACCAGGTAGAAAGGGGCGCAAACACCAGATAGAAGCAGGCGACCTTGATCATCGCCACCGGCACATTTCCGGCAGAATGGAAGGTAAACTTCCGGTTCAGGGTGAAATTCCAAAGCACCGAAAGCACCAAAGAGATGATGTACGATACCGATGGCCGCAGGCCGAACCCCTCGTTGCACAAAACATCCGCACCGATCTGGATCACACCGGCGCTGATGGAAAATGCCACGAATTTCAGAGTTCTGAGCAGTTCTTTCCGTTTTTCACTCATAACGAGCCCCCACTTCTCCATAATATTTCGTATTATACCATATTTCTCCCTGCATGGCAATAAAAAACAGAATTTGTTGACATTGTTTTTTCTTTTGGATATTATTATGGAGAAAGGAAGTGAGTCTATGGACACCAAAAACACACCGGCCGTTTCTCCGGTGGAGGTCACCTTTGCTTGTTGCAGGGGTATCTGGTATCTGCCCCGGCGGCAGAGCCGCACCGGTGCCATCGTGTCCCAGTGTCCATCCTCCGGTCAGGCCCTTGCGGATCTTACGGGCGCCCGGGTGCTTTGGGCTGAGGATCCGTCAGCGGCGGCCTTGTATCTGCAAAGCCTGGGCTATTGCAAAACCGTTTTCTACGGAGATCCCGCAGCCGCCCCGGAAGGTCTCCCCTGCTTTCCCCAAGCAGAAGACCTTACCCTGGCAAAAAAGGAACTGGACCGGTTTTTGAATAAAAACCTCTCTCACCGGGAAAATGCCAGCTGGCTGCGGCTGGACAACGCCGCCAAGATCTACCCTGCCGCCCTGCGGCGAAATTGGAGCAGTCTGTTCCGGCTGTCCGTGACCCTGACGGAGCCCATTGACAAAGATCTCATGCAAAAGGCTTTGGATCTGACTGTCCGGCGCTTCCCCTCCATTTGCACCCGTCTGCGCAAGGGCCTGTTTTGGTACTACCTGCAGGCCCTGGATCAGGCGCCCCGGCTCTCCCCGGAATACCCCCATCCCCTCACCCGGATGCCTTTGGGGCAGATCCGGCAGTGCGGTCTGCGGGTGATCGTCTATGAAAACCGCCTGGCCCTGGAGATCTTTCACTCTCTCACCGACGGCTCCGGTGCCATGGTATTCCTCAAAAGCCTTTTGGCAGAGTATCTGCAAAGAAAGCACGGTATCACCGTCCCCACCCTGCCGGATATCCCGGACCGGATGGAAGCACCCCGCCCGGAGGAGCTGGAAGACAGCTTCCAGAAGCACGGCGCTCCCAAAGGACTCAGCCGGAAGCAGAGCAACGCCTGGCGCCTGCGGGGGACCCCGGAAAAGGATGGCTTTGTAAATCTGACCTGCTTCTCTTTGGAGGCGGACAAGGTCCGCCAAAAAGCCAAAGAGTACGGCGTGGGTGTTACTGCCTTTTTGGGGGCGGTAATGATGCAGGCCCTGCAAACCCTGCAGGCCGAGCAGGTGCGCAATATCCGCAAGCGCAAAAGCATCAAGGTGCAGATCCCGGTAAACCTGCGCAGTCTGTTCCCCAGCCGTTCTTTGCGGAATTTCGCCATGTACACCACCCCGGAGATCCAGCCCCGGCTGGGGCAATACAGCTTCCGGGAGATCTGCGCCGCTGTCCATCACCGGATGGGCCTGGAGGTCAATGCCAAGCATATGGGCATGATGATCACTGCCAATGTGAGTGCCGAACGGATACTGGCGGTGCGGCTGATGCCTTTGTTTTTGAAGAATATCGTGATGCGCGCCGTATTCGATGCGGTGGGCGAACGGAAATACTGCCTGGCCATGTCCAATTTGGGAAAAGTCACCCTTCCGGAAGCCATGGTGCCCTATGTGCGCCATTGGGACTTCATGGTAGGTGTCCAGGCCACCGCCCCCTACAACTGCGGTGTGATCTCTTACGGGAATGAACTGCGGATCAATTTTGTCCGGAGCATCCGGCAGAGCGGACTGGAGCTGCATTTCCACAAAGCCCTGCAGGAGCTGGGCCTCCAGGCCCAGGTCAGCAGCAACCAAAGCGAGGTGTAAGTATGTATTGTGTCAATTGCGGTGTCAAGCTTGCCGATACGGAAAGCCGCTGTCCATTATGCGGTGTCCGGGCCTATCACCCGGATCTGTCCCGAACCCCGGCAGATCCTCTGTACCCACAGGATGCCGGTCCGCACGAGGTAGATTCCCACGGTCTGCGTATTGCCGTCAGTGCCGCCTTTTTGCTGGCTGCTCTGGTTTGTTTCCTGTGCGATCTGCAGCTGAGCGGCGGTATTTCCTGGTCCGGCTATGCCATGGGCGGCATTTTGATCGCCTACAGTGTCTTTGTCCTTCCCGGCTGGTTCAAAGCGCCCAATCCTGTCATTTTGATCCCCTGCGTTTTCCTTTTGATCCACGGCTACCTTCTGTATATCAGCCTCATCACTGACGGAGCCTGGTACTTAAGCTTTGCTTTCCCGGTGGCTGGCTTTGTGGGCGTGCTGGCCACTGCTGTGGCAGGACTTCTGCGGTACATTTCCAAGGGTGCCGTATATGTGATCGCCGGTGCGGTCATCGCCCTGGGTGCCTTTATGCCCCTGATGGGCTTTTTGCTGAATCTGACCTTCTTTACCCCCAGCTTTGCCTTTTGGTCGCTGTATCCGGGCGTAAGCCTGGTGCTGGCAGGTCTGACCCTGATCTTTTTGGCTCTGTGCCGTCCCGCGCGGCAGGCCGTGAAGCGAAACTTTTTCATTTAATGAGGGATTGTATGTATCAAGCTGTATTATTTGACCTGGACGGCACCCTGCTTCCCATGGATTTTGACACCTTTGTGGGTCAGTATTTCCGTCTGCTGGCTAAAAAACTGGCCCCCCACGGCTACGACCCCAAGGCCCTGATCGCCGCCATTTGGGAGGGTACCACTGCCATGGTGGAAAACCCGGGCAATTGCACCAACGAGGAAGCCTTCTGGAACTGCTTCTGCAGCCGTATGGGTGCCGATGCCCGGAAGGATGCGCCGGTCTTCGACGAATACTACCGCAAGGAGTTCCAGCAAGTGCAGCAGGTCTGCGGCTTTGCCCCGGAGGCAGTCCAGGCGGTGCAGGCCGTAAAGGCCAAAGGGATCCCGGCAGTCCTGGCCACCAATCCCATTTTCCCCGCAGTCGCCACCCACAGCCGTATCCGCTGGGCAGGACTGGCCCCGGAGGATTTTTCCTTCATCACTACCTACGAAAACAGCCGGTACTGTAAACCCAATCTAAACTACTATCACGAGATCTGCAAGACCCTTGCTTTGGATCCCACCCGCTGTCTGATGGTCGGCAACGATGTCCAGGAGGACCTGGTGGCCCGGGAGCTGGGCATGGATGTGTTCCTGCTCACCGACTGCCTCATCGACCGAAAGGAAACGGATCTGAGTGCCATCCCCCACGGAGGCTTTGCCGACCTGCTCCGGTTTTTAGACTGAGTCATATAATCCTGTCAAGCCCCTTTTTTCGGACTCTTTTTTTGCCCCTTGTGATTATCACAAGGGGCAAAAAAATTGGTTCGATAATCGTTTTCACTCGCCGATTTATGTAAACCCATTGATACGGAAAAGTCATTTTTCCCCAAAATTCGACCCCTGTGGAAAAACCTGTGGAAAGTGTGGAAAACTCAAGACTGGCAATCGTTTTCCACTTTTTCACAAGAGTTTTCCACAGGGGGTAGTCTTTGTTTTTTTCTGTAAAAAAATCCCCAAATCCCGGAAAATCCCGTAAATTATGTTGCCGCAGGATTCTCTGTGTTATTTCGCAAAAACTCTCCAAAAAGGTTCGCTTTTCCCCAAACTCCCTGAAATCAGCTATGACCTTGCCCTATTCTCCCTAAATTTTTTGTGCATTATCAACAAAATCCCCTTTCGGGTATGTTTTCCTCCATTTCGGAAATACTTTTGGAAAACACATTTGCCAGGAGGAACCTATGCAGGGAAAAGTAGAGATCTGCGGTGTGAACACCGCCCGGCTCAAGGTACTTTCACAAAAGGAGATGGACAGCCTCCTTTTGCAGGCCCGGGACGGGAATGTGCAGGCCCGGGAAAAGCTTGTGGAGGGAAACCTGCGCCTTGTACTTTCCGTGATCCAGCGTTTCGATAAACGGGGGGAATGCCCCGACGATCTGTTTCAGGTGGGCTGTATCGGTCTAATTAAGGCCATCGCCAATTTCGACCCCACCAAGCAGGTCCGTTTTTCCACCTACGGTGTGCCTATGATCGCCGGGGAGGTGCGAAGATATCTGCGGGACAATTCCGCCATCCGGGTCTCCCGGTCCTTGCGGGATGTGGCTTACCGGGTCCTGCAATGCAAGGAGGCCCTGACCACCCGGATGGGACGGGAGCCCACCCTGGAGGAGCTGGCAAAGGAGCTGGAGCTGACCCGGGAGGAGGTCTCCGAGGCTTTGGACGCAGTGTGCGCGCCGGTCAGTCTTTATGACCCTGTATACTCCGACGGGGGCGATCCGCTGACTGTGATGGACCAGGTCCGGGACACCAAGAATACCGAAGGCACCTGGATGGAACGCATTGCTCTGCGCAGTGCCTTCCGGGGACTGGGAGACCGGGAAAAGCAGATCCTGAGTCTGCGGTTTTATGACGGGAAGACCCAAATGGAGGTGGCCTCCACCCTGGGCATCTCCCAGGCCCAGGTCTCCCGGCTGGAAAAGGCCGCCATCGGCACATTGCGTAAGCAGATCAGCGTATCATAGTTAAGTTACGAATTACGAGTTACGAGTTACGGGATAACAACAGCTAACTCGTAACTTGTAACTTGTAATTCATAATTTATAATTTATAATTCATAACTGGTGATTTCCCCCTTCCCTTCCGCATACCCTTACAGCAGGGGGGATGGGTATGTCCATAAAATTTACGGATCTGCACTGCAAGGAGGTCATCTGCGTCAGCGACGGGCGGCGGCTGGGGTTTATCAGCGATGCCTGTGTCTGCCTGCCGGAGGGGACCATTTCTGCCATCGTCGTTCCGGGACCGGGACGGTTTTTCGGGCTTTTGGGCTGCCGGGACGATTATGTGATCCCCTGGGGCTGTATCCGGCGCATGGGTCCGGACATCGTTTTGGTGGATGTAAAGCCCGATGACTGCCGGGTCCCCCGGGCAAAACCGGGGCTTTTTGGGCTCATTTGACGAAAGGCACCCATAAAACCGGATTCTCCTTGTGAAATATTGAAAAATGGGAATATTTCTCAATTATTTTGGAAAAACTACTTGCAAAATCTACTTTGTTCCTGTATAATGATTCGGCATGGGCTAAAAAGCCCATAGTATCTACACCACACACCCGGTGATCGTATGCCCAAGTGCTTTTCAGCGGACCATGCGAGATGATCGGGGTGGAGGAAAAACAAAAGGAGAAATTGCAAATGTCTGTCGTATCTATGAAGCAACTGTTGGAGGCCGGCGTACACTTCGGTCACCAGACCCGCCGCTGGAACCCCAAGATGGATACCTACATCTACACTGAGCGTAACGGTATCTACATCATCGACCTGCAGAAGACCGTCAAGAAGCTGGAGGAGGCTTACAACTTCGTTCGTGAGATCTCCGCTAACGGCGGCAATGTCCTGTTCGTCGGCACCAAGAAGCAGGCTCAGGACGCCATCAAGGAAGAGGCTGCCCGTTGCGGCGGTTACTATGTCAACGCCCGTTGGCTGGGCGGCATGATGACCAACTTCCGCACCATGCGTACCCGTATCGACCGTCTGGCTCAGCTGCGCAAGATGGAAGAGGACGGCACCTTCGCTATGCTGCCCAAGAAGGAAGTCATTGGCCTGCAGGCTGAGATCGAGAAGCTGGAGAAGTACCTGGGCGGCGTGAAGGAAATGAAGAAGCTGCCTGCCGCTCTGTTCATCGTTGACCCCCGCAAGGAGCGCAACGCCATTGCTGAGGCCCGCAAGCTGAACATCCCCATCGTGGCCATTGTGGATACCAACTGCGATCCCGATGAAGTCGATTACGTGATCCCCGGCAACGACGATGCCATCCGCGCTATCCGTCTGATCGCCGCTACCATGGCTAACGCTGCCATCGAGGGCCGTCAGGGTGAGGACGCTGTGGCTGAGACCGCCGAAGCTGCCGAGACCACCGAGACCGTCGAGGCTGAGTAATTAAAAACTGTATGGCACCCACCCGGGTGCCAGCTTACAAAAGATTATAGGAGGATATTCAAAATGGCTTTTACTGCTCTGGATGTTAAGAAGCTGCGTGAAATGACCAATGTCGGTATGATGGACTGCAAGGCTGCTCTTGCCGCTACCGACGGTGATATGGATAAGGCCGTTGACTGGCTGCGTGAGAAGGGCCTGGCCAAGGCTGCCAAGAAGGCTGACCGCATTGCCGCTGAGGGCGTTGCTTACGCTACTGTTGTGAACGGTGTGGGCGTTGTGATCGAGGTCAACTCTGAGACTGACTTTGCCGCCAAGACCGATGCTTTCATGGACCTGGTAAAGAACCTGGCTGTGGCTGTTGCTGAGCAGAACCCCGCTGACGTGGAGGCTCTGAAGGCTTGCACCTACCCCGGCTCCAACCTGACCGTTACCGAGATCATGCAGGAGAAGGTCATGTCCATCGGCGAGAATATGCAGATCCGCCGCTTCGACCGCTTCGCTACCGGCACTTCCGTTGCTTACGTCCACATGGGCGGCACCCACGGTGTTCTGGTCAACCTGGAAGCTGACGTGGATGCTACCGAGATCGGCAAGAACGTTGCTATGCAGATCGCTGCTATGAATCCCAAGTACTGGGACAAGACCCTGGTTCCCCAGGCTGACGTTGACAAGGAGCTGGCTGTTCAGGTGGCTCTCATGGACAACGATCCCAAGATGGCCAGCAAGCCCGCTGCCGTTAAGGAGAAGATCGCTGCCGGTAAGATCAACGCTTTCTACAAGGATCAGTGCTTGCTGCAGCAGGACTTCGTCCGCTCCGACCTGTATAAGGGCGACGTAGCCGGCTACATTGCTGATGCTGCCAAGAAGCTGGGCGGTTCCGTGAAGTTCATCGACGCCATCCACTACATCAAGGGTGAGGGCATCGAGAAGAAGGAAGACAACTTCGCTGAGGAAGTTGCCGCTCAGATCGCCGGTGCAACTAAGTAATTGAAAAAACCAAACCCCCGGGATGCTTCGGCACCCCGGGGGTTTTTATATGTCATTACTGGGAAAATGTTCCTGCGGGGCATTCGTATGGGTGCCCATAATTGACAATTGTCCATTGTCAACTGTCAATTGAGAGAACGGACGGTTCTGTATTCTCCGCAGAAGAAGGACAATTAACCGGCAACTGTCCCAATCAATGGACCAATGCAAAGCTCAACTGCCATTAGTATTCCACCGATCAAAAATGCTTGCCAAACATGTCCTCACCCTCCTTAGTTTTTGAAAACTGTAACACACCAGGCCCCTCGGCTTATTCCCCCGGCTGAGCCGGTTCTGCAGCCTTTTTCTTCTTGTTTTTCTTGGCAATTAACGCTGTCACACCCACAGCACAGGCACCTATCACACCGCCAATAACGGTCCTACCCGCCACAGAGTCGAAGAAGCTTGCCCTCTGGGGATTCAGTGAGGTATCCACATCAAACCGCACAGTGTCCACAATTTGACGCGCATAGGTCTGATCAATAGGCTGGCCGGAGATAAACTGTAGGATGTACTCCTCCTGATTCACCACCGTTAAGAATTTACAGTAATAAAAACCTTTGTCGATTCCCGTTTCCTCCACGAAAGTATACGTATTTTCGTACACCGAGAAGGAGCGCTCTGCGGATCCGTTCTGACTATTCTGCACCAGCTTATCCACTTCAGAACGGGGCCGCTCGGAAAGGTTTCCTGCCTCCTTGCTGAATTCATTCCGGTTCTTAAATACCGTCAATTCCACACTCATATAATTCGTTTTCGAAATTGCATCCAGGTAAATATTTTGGCTTTGTAATAAGGCACTCATCGCTTCGGCATCTGCACCAATCTCAGCCACCTCCGGATTATCCTCCAGATTGTCCCGGGTAAACACATACCAGGCGCTATTATCCAGTTCAATGGTCATATCCGTTCCGGAAACTGTATAGCTTGTCGCCATAACCGGCAAGCAGAAAACCGCCAGCATACAAACCAACGCCACCAACACCATCATCTTTTTCATTTCTTCTCGTATCCTTTCCATTTCTTGCGTTTGAGCCGGAGTATTCCGAGGTAACGCAATTTTCTTTTTAATTATCCCAAATCGGGATATTAGGATTATACCAATATGGGATAATAAAGTCAAGATAAAAAGGTGGTGATTCGGTGCGCTTAAAAGAATTACGAAAAAGCAAGGGCTTGTCACAGCTAAGATTAGCCACAGAGTTAAACACGACCCAAAATACCATCAGCCGGTATGAAACCGGAGAACGGGAGCCCAGTATTGCAGACCTGATCAAAATCGCTGATTTCTTTCATGTTTCTGTTGACTATCTCATATCCCGCACCGATGATCCCCGTCTATACAAATAAGTATTGGTTACAAATATGTTCCTGGGGCTCATAATTGACAATCGTCCATTGTCAACTGTCAATTGAGAGAACAGGTCGTCCTCGGCGTGGCACTGTAGGAGCCGATGCCCACATCGGCCCATTCCGTAAAGCACCAGTTTGGCACGAAGTAATATGCGCAGCATAAACAAAATCGGGGCTCGATGCCCCGATTTTGTTTCGGAACGCTGAGGGCGTTCCCTACGGTCAATGTTTTTCTTTACGGCGCAGATCGCCACGACACTCAGAAGTTCCAGCATTGGGCATTTCCCCAACGCTCTTTTACCACAGCGCATCCAGCAGTGCGTTATACCAGGAATTTTTGTGGTCTACGGGGTCTGTATAGCCGCCTGATAAGTGTAAATATTCTCCGTTTTCCCGCAGATCCAGTGTAAAGCGCATGGTTCCATCGGGCGTTTGTGCGGAAAGGCCGATCTGCACGGTCCAACAACCGTCCACATAGTAGGCATGCTCTGCCCCCTTGTTTTCCAGCCGCAACCCCTGGGCAGCAAGAGCCTCTAATGCCCGTACAATCTGCTTCCGCCGGTGGGCATTGTATTCTTCCAGGGTCATATTGGCATAGGGGGCGTTCCATTCCTGACTTGCCTGCCAGTCTGCCAGGGCCTGCGCCTCCAATTGGGGCTTTGCCTCCTCATAAATGGCTTCCGGCAAAAGCTCCAGAGTGTAGCACAGCTCCAGGGCGCTGTCCCTGCGGAGCATCACATCTTCATACAGACTGCCGTCCACATAGAACTTCCCCCATTTTAATTCCACCGGGTAAAAAGCGAAGCCCTGAGGCAGAGAAACGCTCTTGCCGTCATTAAAATATTCCCCGTCTTTTATGACTTCCCAGAAGATCTCCTCCGGGATCAAAACCCGACGCCATCCGTTGAAGATGATAGTTTGCCAAAAATCCGCTTTCCGGGCTTCCGATAAAAGATCACCCCGGGCATAGGCCCAGTACTCCCCTTCTCCGATCTTGACCCTTGTGATATGGGGAAGATGATCCTCCACCGTCATAGAAAGGGCATCCTGGATACTGTCATAGTCATCGGAAAACTCCATTGCATCCGCTACCACCCTGAAATCGCCGTCTTCCAGGGCGTCTGCAAAGCTCTCCGCATCCCACACAGTACCCAGGTTGGAAAAGCAGATCCCCTCTTTTTGATACTCGTTCCAGCCAAGCCTTCCCAGCATATACAGCACCGGCAGAGCCACAAGCAGGATCACCAGGGAAAGCACCCAACGCCTGCGCACCTTCCGAAAGCTTTTGGCGACCGCCTGCTCCTCCGGTGCTGACTCCGGCAGTTCCGGCAGGGGCAGCTGTTTTCCCGCCAGTGCGGCACAGTCCCGGCAGGCAGTCAGATGGTCTTTTACTGCCTCCCGGCTTTTTTCACTGCAAACCCCGTCCTCGTACAGCGGCAGCAGGTCCCGTATGATCTGACAGTCCAGTTTCATTTGCTTACCTCCTCCAATATTCGGGTCCTTGCCCGGTGATAGGTGACTCTTGCCCAGCTTTCCGATTTTCCGTAAGCCGCGGCAATGTCCTTAAGCTTCACATCGCCGTAAGCATGGAGAATAAATACCTCCTTATAGGGCTCTTCCAGCCCGTACACCGCCTGACGGATCCTGCGCTGTTCTTCTCTGTGAAATACCTCCTGCTCTGCCGAGGGCGTGCTCCCGGTCAGGGCTTCCAGGCTGTCCTGGCGCCCCCTTCTGCGGCACTCCTTCAGCCAGGCGTTTTTCCCGATCTGACACAGCCAGGTATACAGACTGCTGCGCCCCTCAAACCGGTCAATATGCAAAAAGGCCCGGTAGAAGGTCTCCTGCAAAAGCTCCTCTGCCAGGTCCTCCGAGCCGGTAAGGGCAAAAAGGAACCGGTAGACGGATCTTGCATAGGTTTCGTAGATTTTCGTAAACTGTGCCATCCCGGCCCTCCTTTCAGCTGTCATTTCAGAACAAAGGCTTCTCCCTCCGGGAGAAGGCTTGATTACTTTTTCCTTACGATCCCATACATGGGTGCGTACCACTGTCGTATTTTATATAGTATATATAGGTATATCGCCGGGATCAGCCCCAAAAGCAGTGGGTGCAGGCCATAGTCCCACAAGAACCGGACCATAGGCGCGTGGAGGATATAGGGCCACAGGGTATCCGCCCCGGCCCTTGTTATCGCAAACCGCTTTTGCGGCCGCAGACACAAAAGTCCAAAGACCGACAGGCCCCCGATCAGATAGCACAAAAGGCGAAGCTTTGGACCGTTTTCCCCATAGGGGGCCGCCTGGTAGAGAAATACCACCCGGATCTCCTCTGCCAAAAAGCGGACTGCCAATCCCGCCACCGCCAAAGCCAAAAGCCCCAGCCATTTTTTGTCCGGCAGACCCTTTCGGCACAGCAGCCCCGTCCAAAAATAGGGCAAAAACACCAAACTTCTGGAAAAGGACCATTTTCTGCCCACCTCCGGGTTTTTCCCGATCAGGGTGCCCAAAAGGATCCAAACCGCCAGGATCCACCAACCGAACCGGCAGCCGGCTCTGTGCCACAGCCATCCCAGTGCCGCCCAAAAGCTCAGGCTCAGCAGATACCACAAATGCCAATAGGGGGTATGCCATACGACATCCCCCCGAACAAGCAGATAGACCCCCTGCGCCAACACATACAGCAAAGCCCCCTTTCGGGTCTGCCTGGCGCACTGCGCCCCGCTGTTCAGGAACAACCCGGACAGAAAGGCGAACAAGGGCATATGAAAGAAATAGATCCCCCGATAGAGACTGTAAAGAACCGGACTGCTCCAGATCTGGGGCTCTATAAGATGGGCATATACGGTTATGTACAACGCAAAAAGCTTTACATTGCAAAAGCCCGCATCCCGCAGTTTTACCATTTCGTTCACCTTCCGACCGTTAGAGCCGGAAATGGGCAAAACGTTACAAACTTTTTTAACTACACTCGTAGCCCACCAAGACGCCGCCGGTTTCCGCATAGTAGGCACACAGCAAGCGGTTGTCCCGGATGCGGATATCCGCCTCGGGGTACTCCCTGCGGATCAGCGTCTCCAGCATTTTGGCGCCCTCCGGGTTCTGGGTATGGCTGATGCGCAGCTTACCGCCCCGGTAGCCGTCGGCAAGCACCGACTGAGCCAGCTTTTCCATGGCCTTTTTCTCTCCACGGACCTTATGCTGGGGCTCCAGCGTTCCCTCTGCGCTGGCACGGCCCACCACACGGATGCCTAAAATGCCCACCGCTGTGGCAACGGCCTTGCTGATCCTGCCGTTTCTTGCAAAGTTTTCCAGGGAGGCCAGGCTGAAGCGCAGACGGGTCCCGGCGCTGTACCGGCGGATCTCGGCACAGACCTGGTTAAAGTCCATTCCTGCTTTCGCCAGCTCCCGGTACTTTTCCATGATCAGCTCCTGCTCCGGCCCCGTGGACAGGGTATCTAAAATGTACACCTTTCTTTCCGGGTGCAGCTGCATATATTCCTGGGCGGCGATATTGCCCGCCTGCCAGCAGCCGGACAGACCACTGGTAATGGCGGCGCCGTACACAATGTCCGCATCCCCAAAGCTTTCCAGCCAATCCCCCACACCGGGGCAGGCTGTGGAAGTCTTGCCCTTATGGACCCGCAGGGTGGACAGCATCCGCTCTACGGTCTCTCCCGGTCCGTCTACGAAGGTATTCTGCCCCACAACGATCTGCAGGGGCACACAGTAAAGATCCTCCTGCTCCCCCTGGAGCAAATTGGCAGAGGAGTCGGATACAAATCGAATGTTCATACTATCAGCTCCGTTTCATATTTACCGAATTATCGTATCATATTTTGATAAAACCCGCAATCTACCCTTGGAAACCGGCAAAGTAGAGTCAAATTTCCACTCTACCGGCAGTAGAGACTGGCAAAAAAACGGTGCCGCTGGAAAACGGCACCGTTTGTCTGTTAACCTTTTTGCTTTTTCAGCTCTTCTTCCTCCAAAACCCGGTAGGCCACCTTGCCGACCAAGGTCTTGGGCATATCCTCACGGAATTCGATATCATAGGGCATGGCATACTTGGCAACGTGCTTGCGGCAGTAGTCCAGCAGCTCCTGCTTGGTCTTTTCCGTAGGCTTTGCGCCCTCGGCAAGCTTTAAAAGGCCTTGACCTTCTGCATCTTCAGAGGATCCGGCACGCCGATGACACAGCTCATCTGCACGGATTCATGGGCATCCAGGATATTCTCCATCTGCGTTGTCAGAAATTTTAGTCCTTGACAAACATTATATTATACTATATGGTAATATTTGTTATAGATTATTTTTGTCTTAAACGTAATTCGTTATACATTATTGCAAAAAAGGACGCGACACGCAGACACTATGGAATCTTACAGCGCACAAAACAGAGTTGTTGAAAACGGCAAGATTTACACTGAAGTCTCATTGCGTATGAATAACGACGCAACCAGAACAAATCATTTCGCCTCTCTTACTGTCAATGAAGAGAGCAGAGCATGGGATTATTATTACACTGCCAGCGGACATGGCGGCTAATCATCAGCATACCGCGCGGTATACACGCTTATAGGCATCTGTAAAAAACAGTTTTTGAAGCAATCTTTGCACTTGAGTTTTAGAAGGCAGGTGTTTTAGCTTATGAAGTCCATATTCCTGTTTTTAAGCCGTATGCGACAGTATTTTAAAAAGAGCAACGGAATATTTCTGGTATTCCTCATCGGCGGTATGCTGAACAGCATACTTGTGGCCTATTGCTACGGCAATCTAGTACCCGTAGTAACCAACCGTAACATGGGTGGGCGTACGTATCAGGAATATGTAATATCCTTTGCTTCTACACCGCCCTCCCGGGAGGCAGTTCGACAATTGCAGGAGAGTCCATTGGTTCAGGCCTGTATCTTCACTTCCGGTCAGATATCTTCCGACCATATCATTTATACATATGATGCAGATTACCCCTTGGAAATCCGCAAAGGAACCGGAAACTTCACAGACCCCTACCAGGTAATTGTGCCCTCTCGCGAGTCAAGAGGTATCGGCAAAACCGTTATTTTGGGTAGCAATCTGTTTGAGATCGTTGGTGTAAGTGATTTCTCCTGGTACTTCATTTCGGAACAAGCCTTCGAACAAATTGGAGGATTCAACAGCATTAGTAAAATAAGAGTGTATTCTGCAGGAAGAGAGGTCGATGGCAACGACCGCGTGGAATCCCTGATCAAAGAGCTTTTCCCCCACGCAACCATAGGTGGTGCAAATGATCAAAGAATTCGTGATGCCAACGATTCTCCTGTCATATTGAAGCTGATTGGTATTCAAACCTTTTTGTCCGTGGTATCCTTTACCTTCCTGCTGCAATACATTCTCAGTTCCCTGCGAAAGGAAAATGTAGTTTGCCTGATCCTGGGTGCCTCCAAAGCCAGGACCGCAGTTTTTGTATTCCGTGATGCCTTTGTACTGTCCTTTGGGGTAAATGTCCTGGGCCTTTTGACCCATCGGCTACTGTACGATCCTGTGTTTCGGGAGCTAAACCTGTACACCCACATCACCTACAGCTATCAGGATTACTGCATGCTACTTTTTGCGCTGACGATGTTTTCCGTGATCGCGGCGATCCCTGTGGTCTTGAAGGAAGTCCTTTCCACCCCTATGGCCGCAAAACGCAGAAACCTGTGCTAAGGAGGTGGCTCATAATGAAATTTTTACGGCTTATTCACGCATACCTAAAAGGCATTCGCGCTTCTGCGGCAGTGCTTTCCCTAATCTTTCTGTGGGCACTGTTTAGCGCTGTGAGCGTATACGGAAGGATCCGCTACATCCGTGCGGAAATGGACGTGATCGAAAGTGCCCATATCCGCAATGCGGGTGTGCTGACCTATCAGCTCAACGAAGAGGACATGAAGACACGCGCTTATGAACGCAAGGTCAAAAAAGCGGTTGATGCTCTACGGCAGGAACCTCTTGTTCAGCAGGTTTATTCCATTCGGGTAGTAAACCCCGTATCCTGCGATGGCATAAGCATCAGCATCGTCCTGTACGATCCCGGCCTCTTCTCCTTTTTTCCCGCCATCGGGGAGAATATGGTTTCCGAATACAAAAATGGCTGCATTTTGGGAAGCACCGCGCTCAATTCTCTGAACACAGGGCAGAGCGCACAGCTAAAAGTCCAAAGTGGGATGCTTTCCGTAACAGTTGCCGGTCACCTGTCCGCGCCTTACCGAATGCTTCGCCTGAATCAATCCAGTTCACGCCCCACGGTAGCTCATTTGTTTACCGAGGCAAACGTCCTGATCATGGAAGCCACAGACAGCCTACTCTCCGAATTGGAGCAGTTGAGCGCATCCATTGCTTATGACCAAAATCTCATTGTGGTCTTTACTCCAGATGCGACCCCGGAGCAGATCGCGCAGCTTATGAAACGTTCTGCACCGGAACACAACTACGATCCCTTCGAAGATATTTTGGATAGATCTCAGGAAAACATTGATATGACCTTAAAGGAGCAGCTTCCCAGACCTCTGTTTTTGACTCTCAGCGCGCTGATCTGTTATTTCAGCATTCTGATTCTTACCTTAAAGAAAAAAGAAAGGCAAATGGCGGTACTGCATCTATGTGGAATGAGCCGCAAAAAGTATGCAGCCCTGACAGTCACGGCCTGCCAATGCTTCACTCTGCTCCCCTCCCTGTTAATGATAGCCCTCTTATGGGCCTGGCCCCACATCAGTTGGATAAACATCGATTCCAGGGAAATGTCCTACACCATGCAGCGCATTCTTCTATTGCTGGAAGGTCTTTCCCTTGATCTCAGCGGCAGCGGCGTTGTAGCGGTCTATTATGCGTTCTCCGTGCTGTTTGGCACAGCAGTTACCGCAGTGTATCTCTGGCGGCATTCGCCGGTATCTTATTTGAGAGGTGCCCAATGATGATCCAATTAAAGAATATCACCAAAACATATCGGGTTGGAAAATCGGATTTTTATGCCCTCGACAATGTAAGCTTGAACATAGGAAAGGGGGACTTTATTGCGATCCAGGGAGCCTCCGGATCCGGCAAAACCACACTGCTTAACATTATCGGCTGCCTGGATAATCAAAGCCAGGGCACATACCTTTTTGAGGGGCAGGACATGGCAAAGTTATCCGACGAAAAAAGGTCGTCCCTTCGGAACCAGCGGCTTGGCTTTGTTCTCCAGGATTTTGCCCTCATAGAAGATCAGACGGTTCTTTACAATGTGATGCTGCCACTGCTTCTCGGAAAACACCCCTACCGACAGCTTCGCAAAATGGCTATGACCGCACTAGAGCAAGTAGGCATTGCAGATCAGGCCAAAAAGAGGGTCAACCAGCTTTCCGGTGGCCAACGCCAGCGTGTTGCCATCGCCAGAGCCATTGCAGGAAACCCGGCAGTGATCCTTGCCGACGAGCCCACAGGGCAGTTAGATTCCCAAACAGGTCTTTCCATCGTTGAACTGCTGAAGGATCTCAACAGCAACGGAGCCACTGTGATCCTTGTGACCCACGACAACACCGTAGCAAGCTATGCTCATCGAAAGATCTGCATCAAAGACGGGAAGATCGAATCACCTTGAGAAAAATACCGAAAAGAAGCATCACAGATAACTGTAAGGGGCTTCAGGAAACTCCGGTTTGCAAAAACCAACCAAAATAGGTTCTATGTCAATAGTTGGGGTAGAGCCAAGATAGAATAATTATTGGATCGTGTCGGAGCTTTTGCTCCGGCACGATTTTATGTATTGCAGAACAGGATTCTTTTTCTGAAATTATTGAAGTTA
>SVLB01000060.1 GCA_015068135.1 Oscillospiraceae bacterium
TAAAGGTAGATGCACGGATATGGTCGGTGATGACACGCAGGCTCACATCGGTCTTTGTGCTCTGACCGTAGGATGCGCCGGTGATCCTGGTGACGTGGTTGGTGATGTTCATTACGGTATCCACGTCGAACAGGGAGTTCACGTCCTGGCAGACAACGGCCAGACGCTCCAGGCCCATACCGGTATCGATATTCTTCTGCACCAGCTCGGTGTAGTTGCCCTGTCCGTCGTTATCGAACTGGGAGAACACGTTGTTCCAGACTTCCATGAAGCGGTCGCACTCGCAGCCGACCTTACAGTCGGGGCTGCCACAGCCGTACTTTTCACCACGGTCGTAGTACACCTCAGAGCAGGGGCCGCAGGGACCGGAGCCGTGCTCCCAGAAGTTATCCGCCTTGCCGAAACGGAAGATATTCTCGGCAGGGATGCCGATCTCCTTATTCCAGATCTCGAAGGCCTCATCATCGTTTTCATAGATAGAGGGATAGAGACGATCCTCCTCCAGACCGACCACCTTGGTCAAAAACTCCCAGCACCATGCGATGGCTTCGTGCTTGAAGTAATCACCGAAGGAGAAGTTGCCCAGCATTTCAAAATAAGTGCCGTGACGGGCAGTTTTACCGATGTTTTCAATATCACCGGTACGGATGCACTTCTGGCAGGTACAGACTCTGCGGCGGGGCGGCTCTACCTCACCCTTGAAGTAAGGCTTCATGGGAGCCATGCCGGAGTTGATCAGCAAAAGAGATGCATCATTTTGGGGGATCAGGGAGAAACTGGGCAGGCGCAGATGATCCTTGCTCTCAAAAAAGGACAGGAACATCTCACGCAGTTCGTTTACACCATATGCTTTTTTTGCCATTGGAAATTACCTCCATAAAAAAATATACCCGTCCCCTGTATAGGGACGAGCTGTGTCGCGGTACCACCCTAATTCACCTCTGTAATACAGAGATATCTTAGCCGCTCTGTAACGGGAGCGCCCGTCCCGGTCGTCCCGGGCGGCTTGGAAGTGGCCTGCAGTTTTCCGGCAGAGGGCTTTCACCGATCCCCTCTCGCTTTTGTGCTTTTCAACTGCTTAATTTCCGCGTTGCCTTTGCATATCGAACATATTCTACCACAAATGGCGAAATTGTCAACATTTTTTACTGTTTTTTCTGAATTGAGAAGGGGTCATTCCGTTCTTTTTCTTAAAGAGCTTACAAAAATACGGATAATTGACAATTCCCACATTCTCTGCGATCTCATAAACCGTCTTATTGGAAGAAACCAGCATGGTCTTCGCCAGCAAAATTCGCTGCTGTGTAATGTAATCATTGACCGTTCTGTCCAAATTTTCCCGAAACAGGTCATAAAGATGGTTGACTGACAAATGGAATCTGCTGCAGATCGCTGTAACTGTCAATTCCTCCTTCAGATGTTCTTCAATGTATTCCACGATCTCATTAACAAGCGGATCGTAAACAATGTGAATGGCGTTATCAAAGAGAACCGATGGCAACAGGCTGTATAGCGCTGTCAGCTGCTTTGCGGTCAGGGACGGTAACTGATTGTACAGGCGCTTTAATTTACCGACGGTTTTCACATCGGTATCGGGAATATGCTGCAATACTGCCGGAGATCGCTCAGAGCGAACCCGCCCCATGATCACATAACCAACGATGGTATTGTGTTTCATAATGGGCATTGCAGAGTCATAAAGCCCGGATGCACAGATATGCCCCTCCAGTTTCCCGGAGCGGCTGCATTTTTTCAGGATCCTCTGGTCGCACTTTTTACAGTTTTCGCTTTCCCCGTCCACGCTTTGCAGCAGTGTGCAAAAGTCGTTCGGATGGGCGCAATGAACCAGCAGCTGATAATCTGCGTCCAGCACAGAAAGACTGATCCCGGTCAGGTCAAACAAATTGTTGATCAGTCCCCTTAACTGTTCTCTGTCATATTGGATGATCATATCCACCACCTCCCGTTCATTATACTAATCTTTACAAGAAAGTGCAATATCTGGATAGGATATTGCATTGAATTTTTCCCATTCCATGTTAAAATAACAGCAGCAAATCTTCGTATCAGAGGTACCACATGCAAGTTATTTATTTAATTTCCGTTATCCTGGGTATTTCCGGACAGAACATTTTAAGAAAAGTCTTCTCAGAGAAAACCGGTGGCAACGGTGTGTATACGTTTTCCACCCTTTCCTGCCTGTCAGCCGCTGTTTTCTTTGCTCTCACAGCATCCGAATTTCATTGGAACACGGAACTGCTCCCCTATGGGATCTTCTTTGCACTTTCCTACGGAACTGCCATGATTTTCAGCATTCTCGCCCTTAGCTGCGGTCCGCTGTCCCTTACCGCACTGATCACATCCTTTTCCCTGATGGTCCCCACACTTTACGGACTGATCTTTCTGAAGGATCCTGTCAGCTTCGGCCTGTATCCCGGTCTTGCATTACTGGCGGCATCTTTATTTTTGATCAACAAGAAAGGAAACGCCGCTAACGGTCTTTCCCTGAAATGGTTGATATTCGTTTTACTGTCCTTTCTCGGCAACGGTCTTTGCTCTGTTGCCCAGACCATGCAGCAAAAGCGGTTTGACGGGCAATATAAAAACGAATTCATGATCACAGCCCTTTTGATCGTTGTTGGAATCATGGCCATAGCCACATTGCTGAAGGAACGAAAGAACGCCGGAAAATATATTCGCACCGGTTGGTATCTGTCTCTGGGCTGCGGTGCACTGAACGGCATGGTCAATCTGTTTGTTATGATCCTGACCGGGCTGATGTCTGTATCGCTGATGTTCCCTCTGATATCTGTTGGCGGCATCGTTTTGACCTTTATCGTATCCAAGGTGTTTTACAAGGAAAAGCTGACCACTGCACAGCACATAGGCTTTTTGCTGGGCGTAGGTGCCATTGTATTTTTGAATCTGTAAGGAGGTCGCTGTATGCATAAGATTTCTGTTCCCATCAGCCTTTCCGAGGTAAATGACAAGACTCTTCCCATTTACCTGGAAGATTTGAGAAAATGTAAGGCTGACCGTGTTTTCCTGGGCGGTCTGGGAAATATCTACATGAAAACAGGCCGCAATTATACCGATCCCGACGGCATCCGCAGTGCGATCCGTGGATTTCGAGATGCCGGCTATGAAGTTGCGCTCTGGGTTCCTTCCTTTGGAAACGGTCATGCCCTGAGCCCCACACAGAGTATCACCGATGATTCTGTTAAATACACGCAAATCACCGGTATCAACGGCGAATCCAGAGAGAATCTGTCTGCCTGTCCGCTGGATGAAAATTTTGTCCGGGATTACTGCGAGGGTATTAAAAGCATTGCCGCATTGGGCCCGGATATGATCATGCTGGATGATGACTTCCGATTTAATATCCGCATCAAGGTTCATTTTGCCTGCTTCTGCGATCTGCATCTGCAGGAATACTACAAACGCATCGGTGATGTGATTCCCCGGGAAAAGCTGGAAGAAATTCTCCTGACCGGTGGCAAAAACAAGTACCGCACCGAGCTTTTGAAGCTGTTTCACGATACGCTCATTGATTTTGCCCATAAGGTCAGGGCAGCTGTTGACGCAGTAGATCCCACCATCCGTTTGGGTGCCTGTACCCATCAGACCTGGGATCTGCATGGTACCGATCCTTTGGAAATTGCCAAAGCCTTTGCCGGCAATACAAAGCCTTTTACCCGCATTGCCGGTGCGCCCTTCCGCAATCCCGATATTATTCCCATCCTCGAAAACTCCCGTCAGCAGTGCGCTTGGGGCAAAAACAGCGGCGTGGAACTGTTTTCTGAGGGTGACACATTCCCACGTCCCCGTACCCGGATTCCCTCCAAGCCTATGGAGCTTTTTGATCTCACCTTGTGCGCAGATGGCTCTACCGACGGCATTTTGGCTTATGTGGAATGCTATGACAACCACCCCAATTTCGAAAAAGGCTATGTGGAGCGGTTTGCCAGAAACGCGCACTTGCGGGAAGCAATATTCGATATATTCCGAGGGAAAAAGCCAGTGGGTATCCAGGTCTTTACTACCCCACACAAAGTTGACGATTGGGAGCTTCCTGAGACGATGCACCCCATGACAGCAGAAATGCTGACTTTTGCCGCAGATTCCCCCGCCCGAGATTTGCTTTCCGCCAATTCCATACCAACCAGCTACCATGCCGACGGTACATATCCCCTGCTGATCATCGGTGAAAACGCAAGGCACGTGGCTCTTGACCGTTTAAAATCCGGTGCCATTTTGGATGCCGCTGCGGCGCAGATCCTGGAATCCCGGGGCGTGGACGTTGGCCTTGCCTCCCTTACGGAACTTGCATCCGGCGAGGAACGCTACTGTTCTTCCGGAGAGGTCATCCACCGCATCAGTTGTGCACGGCTTCAGATTTCCTGCAAAGTGGGTACCCAGGTTCTCAGTCACTTTGTGCCGGGAGAGTATCCTGCATCCTACAGATACGAAAATAAGAACGGACAAAGATTCTATGTGCTTGCCTTTGATCTTTACCGCAGTTGGTGTCTGAACATAGCTGGACGTCCCAATTCTGAGCCACATTTAAAGAACTATCGCCCCAACTTTGAGGTGAACTACTATCGGCAGGCAGATCTTGTAAATTCCATAGAGTGGATCTGCGGCAAACGGTTGCCTGCAGTTACATTAAAAAACCCCAATCTGTATGTATTGGCATCCAAAAATGATTCTGCTATGGCAGTTGCGCTGGCAAATGTCCATTTGGATGATGTTTTTGACCCGGTGATCACATTGGATAAGCCATACAAAAGCATCCGCTTTATCAACTGCACCGGAACACTGGAGGGTGACAAGGTTTATATTGACCACATTCCGCCCTACGGTTTTGCCGCATTTGAAGTGAAATAGAGGTAATATTATGAAACCTGATCTTTCCGCTATGACATTACGGGAAAAGCTGGGACAAACCGGTATTCCAGCCCCCACCAATCTTAAAAAAGCCATTGATGAAGCAGGCGGCTACATACCGCTCTTTGAAAAACTCCCTTATAGCGGCATCTATGTCAACAAGGATTATTTCAAGTATGAGGACGGTACGCCCTTTACGGAACCTGCGGAGGCTGACCGTTTCTTTGCAAACATCCAGAATCATCTGAAAATCCCCCTTTTGATCAGCGCAGATTACGAATATGGCCCCAACGATGCATTCCCACAGCTTCACGCCGCCAGCACGAATATGGCCATGGGCGCTGCCAATTCCGACGAGCTTGCTTATAAGCGCTCTTATTATTGGGCAAGAGAAATGCGCTCCATAGGTGTGAACTGGCCCTTCAGCCCCGTCGTGGATCTGCACACCAATTTCTTTGCCACCGGCGGCATCCGCAGACTCTCTGCTGACGCCCAGGTCGCTGCCAAGCTGACCGGCCCCATCATCCGCGGTATTCAGGATGCCGGCGTAGCTGCCAGCGCAAAGCATTTTCCCGGCTCCAGCAAGGACTACAGGGACACCCACTTCTGCACCAACATCAACACCAAAACCATAGAAGAATGGAACGCGAACGACCGCAAGGTTTGGCAGGCTGCCATTGATGCCGGGGTCATGAGTATTATGACCGCACACTGTGCCATGCCGGCTATGGATGATTCCTTCGCCAGGGGCAGGATCCCCCGCCCCGCTTCCGCATCCAAAAAGGCGCTGGATATCCTGCGCAAAGAGATGGGCTATGAAGGTCTGATCGTTACCGATGCGGTGAGTATGAAGGGGCTTGCCGCCGCCTTTACCCATGAGGATGTGTATATTGAATGCTTCAACGCAGGAAATGATATTATCCTCTTCTGCGATGTGGACTACATTGAGGTGATGGAAAAGGCTGTTCTGGATGGACGAGTTTCCGTGGAACGAGTGGACGATGCCTGCCGCAGAGTACTGGAGCTCAAAGAAAAGCTGGGGCTTTTTGATTTTTCGAAGCCGGCAAGTCCCCTTTGTGCAAATGAGAATGCGGATTTTGAAAAGACCTGCTACGAGATTGCCGCAAAAGGCATGACCCTGGTGTGTAACCAGGACAATCTGCTGCCCTTTGACCCCGCAAAGGTGAAAAAGGTCGCCATCATTGCCGTCTCCCCTGATGCTACCTTCCACACATCCCTGCAGGTCATGAAGGATGCCTTTGCCGCCTATGGCATTGAAACCACGATCCTGGAACGGCTGGGCAGTAAGAAGCAGTTACGGGAACTGGATGAGACCTGCGACATCATCATCTACGCCTGCTTCCTTGCGCAAAGCCGCCCTCTGGGTATGTCCGTCTACGCCCGAAAGGAAGAATTGTATACGCTGTTTCACAGTCTTTCCTTCGGTGCGGACAAATCCGTCGGTGTCTCCTTCGGCGCTCCCTCCATCTACTATAACTACTTTGAGAATGTGGATGCCTTTATCAACGCTTACTCACCCGATGAGCAGACCATGCGCGCCTTCGTAGACGGCATTCTTGGAAAATTCCCCTTCAACGAAACATCTCCCGTACCGCTGCGGCCTGAGTTTCGGGATTGAAGAGTCAGGAGGTATTCCCATGAAGCTTTCCGTTCCCATCAGCTGTACTTCCCTTACGAAGGAAGATTTACCAAAGATCCTCGCAGCGGTAAAAGCCTGCAAGGCTGACCGGGTTTTTATCTGCCGTCTCGGCAACATTTATCTCCCCGGAGCTCTCACAGACGATACTCTGCGGTTTTTAAAAAACACGGTAGACACCTTCCATACCGAGGGCATTGAGGTTGGCCTATGGATCGGCACGCTGGGACACGGTCTGCCTCTGGTTGGCGATTTTGAGGAATTCCCTAAGGAGCGTTACACCTCTTTGACCGGCATTCACGGTGACAAACCGGAGCAGGGACTTTGTCCCCTGGATGAAACGCTCCGAGAGGATTTTGCCGCTGCGATTACCAAGCTGGCAAGGCTGGGGCCTGATATCATTATGACCGACGATGATCTGCGGATCTCCAGAGGTACACACTACTATTTCGGCTGCTTCTGCGAAAAACACCTGGAACTGTTCTACAAGGAGACCGGTGAACGGATCCCCCGTGAAGAGCTGGAAAAGAAGATTTTCGCAGGTGGCCCCAACAAATACCGGGATGCCTACCTAAAGGTCACCGCCCAGGGTCTTTCCGGTTTTGTTGCCCGGATGCGGCAAGCCATCGACACGGTTGACAGCAGCATCCGTTTCGCGGTATGCACACCGCCGGAAAACTGGGATGCCACCGGTCTGCATATGCCAGATTTTGCCAGGCTCTTTGCCGGCAATACCCGCCCCTTGCTTCGGACCTACGGCGCTCCCTACTGGCCTTCCGGTATTGCCCACGTGGTAGAGTGCACCCGGATGCAGTGCGCCGCGCTGAAGGGTAGCGGCATTGAGATCATGGCGGAAGGTGACGTCTACCCCCGTCCCCGGTATAACATCTCCTCCCGTTCCCTGGAGCTGTATACCTACGCACTGATCGCTGACGGCAACTGCGAGGGCTTGCTTGGATACCTATTTGATTACTATCAGAAGGCAGATTACGAAACCGGTTACATTGACCGTTACACCAAAACCGCACCGCTGCGGGAAGCTTTGGCACAGCTGTTTGCCGGTAAGCTGGCAGCCGGTATCTATCTGCACCACGAGCAGCACAAGGTGCGCAATTGGGTGCTTCCGGAGGAGCCGCTGCCGGAAATCGCAACCAGGATCTCCTTTGTGCACCGTCCTGCCAGCTTCGACACCATATCACCTATCAGCATTCCCTCTGCCTATGAGCAGGGCGATTATCCCTGCATGATCGTAGGCGAAAACGCCCGTACCGCCACCACGGAAACCATCAAAAACGGTGCGATCCTGGATGCCACCGCCGCAATGCTTCTTTCCCAAAAGGGCATTGATACCGGTATCGTAACCTGCGAGGAGGGACATTTCCTGCAGGAACACTATCTTGCGCCAGACGACACAATTCCCAACATTGATTGCGGTGGTCTGCGAAAAATCACCTGCAGCAAAAAGGCCACGGTTCTGTCTCGGTTCGATGACGGCTCCCCCGCCTCTTACACCTATGAAAACGCAGCCGGTAACCGGTTCTATGTGATCGCCTTCGATCATTTCTTTACGGACCACAAGGCATATGCGCGCAATAATTTCCTGAACAACTACTACCGTCAGGCTGACATGATGGCAACGATCCCCTGGATGTGCGGCAGGAAGCTTCCGGTGACTTGTAGGAAAAATCCAAATCTGTACATCTATACCGCAAAAAAGGGCAACGCTATGTCGGTACTGCTGCTGAACCTCCATATGGACAGCATTGATCTCCCCATTTTGGAGCTGGATCAAACTTACACATCCATTAAGACTGTCAACTGTGCCGCAGCTGTGGAAGGTGATAAGGTAACCCTTTCCGAGCTGCACCCTTACTCCATGGCTGCCTTCGAGGTCAGCTGTTAAAAGAATTACGGGCATTTTACCCTTCAACGAAACTCCGCTGCCTCCCGAATTCAAGGATCAATAAATGTCATTTTTAATGCTCAGCACTGTTTTTTGCAAATACAGAGGGCGGGCAGCCCATATACTTTTTGAACTGGCGGCTAAAGAAATACACATCCCGAAAGCCGCACTGCTCCGAT
>SVLB01000061.1 GCA_015068135.1 Oscillospiraceae bacterium
CCTGTTCCCATCCCGAACACAGAAGTTAAGCTCATGTACGCCGACAATACTTGGCGGGCGACTGCCCGGGAAGATAGGTAACGCGAACACTTGGCTCCACAGAAATGTGGAGCCTTTTTCATATTTCAAGATAATGCTGCCATCCTGACGAAAAGCCGCATTGAGGGACCTGCGCACTATATTGCTGTTATGCAGTTATACAGTGCTTTGATTCTTCAGTGCGTTTCTTTACCAGGATGACAGCATTTTGCTTTATTCAGGATTTGCTAAAAGCGGTTTCATCAGGGATTCTAAATATGTATAATCTACTTTATAGCATAATTTGGCGATACGGGCCTGTATGGCATCATTTATAGATAAATCATAGACAATTGTCCCTACATAATTGTCTTTTATATCTATTTCACATAAAAGATTTTCATACTTCATGCTAACCTTTAGATATGGATAAGTAAAGATGCCGGTTTCTGCGATTTTTTTAGATACATCCAAATTGTAGATATAGTTAAGAATTTCGGATTCATCAATGGGCGTATAGCATTTATAGGTTTCTTCGGAGGACAGTATCCTTATCTCCTGAATTTCGTATGGTTCTTCCAACCACATAAACTCCTCGACAGTCGCGATGCTTTCGTAGTCATTTCTGTTTATCGGTTTTGCTCCAATGCTTGTTATTAATAAGATCCCTATTGCGATAAAAACCGTGCATAACAGTATTCCGGATTTCTGTGGAATTGGCTTCATGATCCGTTGGATCCGGAACATAAAGCTTTTGGCTGACGAAGACAGGCAAGTGCTAAACCCGCGGCTGTTTGCGGTGTTGGTCAGAAGCAGCTGGGCATATTTTTTGCGGTATTGAGGATCAGTACCGGACAAGACCTCCTCGTCGCAACGTATTTCTATTATTTCCCCATATCTTTTTGTCAGTAACCAGCTCATGGGGTTAAACCAAAATACGGCATTTACCAAGGCCATTTGAAGTTTGCACACTTGATCATTCCGCATAATGTGGATAAACTCATGGCGTAGGATCATGGAGAGCTCTTCCTGGGTATAGGCGCGATAGGGCAGGACGATGTACAAGGTTTTTCGAAACAGACCTATGGTCAGCGGCGTATGGATTTGTCGGGAGTATACGATGGGGTAGATGTAGTCACCTGTACCGTGTTCCTCCAGTTCGTCTACCCATAGGTTCGTAACTCTGGGATCCACAATACGTATAGCCCCTTTCAGTATGTACCTGCGAAAACGCAGATGTGACCCGACATACCATAACAGAATTAGAATCATTCCAACGAACCAGATATAAAACACTGAAATGCTGAGATGTATTTCATAAATGGGAAGCTGAATAAGGGGATCATAGGAGTACGTGCGAATCAAAAAAGGTATCGCCGGGATCAGGAAGAGGCTGGTAAAAAACCGGGCAGAACATCGCTTTTTAAGAAATGGAAAAGCCAGAGTAAAGATGATCGTATATAGGGCATAGCCAATGATTTTGCCAAGAAAATCGACTCCACTGCCATGAAAGCCCCGATAGAGGATAACTGCAAACAAGCATGTATATAGAATTAGAAAGATGAGATCTCGATAGGGGATCGTAGCAGGCTTTTCATAGAATATTTGCCCGTTGGCGGAGTTGCGGTCTTTATATTCCAGATGCATGAATAAATATGTGAGTGCGATGATTAAAAATGAGAAGATCAATTGTAATGAGGAATGGATTGGAATACTCATAGCTTTGTCCCACCTTCCTCTAAAAGCCTACGGATCTCTTCGATTTCCTGGCGGCTCAGACTGCTGTTACATAGGGCGCTGGCGAAGGTGGAAATACTGCCGCCGCATAATTTCCGGAAGAAGTGGGTGCTTTCCTGGGCAACATAGGAATCCTGGGTGACTGTGGGGGTGTAAACGTTGCTTTTTCCCTCCTTTTCCACGGTTAAATAGCCTTTTTCTGCAAGGCGGCTCAGAAGGGTCAACACAGTGGTGGCAGCCATAGACACGGGAAGCTCCTTTTCAATTTGAGACCGGGTCGCCGGGATGGGGCAGCGCCATACAGCCTGCATGACGGCCAGCTCACTGTCAGGAAGCCGTTTGAGGGATTCTGACATAGGATCACTCCTCTACAATTGTAGTATATTATTATTCTACAATAGTAGAAGATGATTGTCAACAAAAAACGCATTTTCATTACGTTTTTGCGGTTCGCTGATACGTCTTTGCGTGTTTGTTGACTTTCCTCTCTACAGATGGTATATTTACATCATAAATAATTTGGAGCAACAGAAAGGATGAAACTATATGCTATGTGATCGTTGTGGTGCGACCATTAGCGAAAACGGAAAGTTCTGTCCGGAGTGCGGTACGCCGGTTGCAGTGATGCACCAGCCGGTGCCGGAGGTTCAGAAAGCTCCGTTTGCGAATGAATATACTACGCCGGAGGAGCCGATCCAGAGAGTGGAAGAGACGCGCCCGGATCTTTCCGGCTCGAATTTTCAAATTAATTTTTCGGAATTGCCGGAAACCCCTGCTTGCTGTCCGCATTGTGGAGGTGTGCTGCCGGCGGTTGCCCGGTTCTGCAATTTCTGCGGAAAATCCTTGGTTCCTGTGAATGTACTCGAAGCGGAACCGAAGAAATCAAAGAAGTGGATCGTGATCCTGGCGGCCATTTTGGGCGCGGCAGTGCTGGCGGTTGGAGCGTTTTTCCTGATTCGTGGCATTCAGCAGTCCAATCAGCAGGATACTTATGATCAGGCCATGGTACATTTCGATGAGGGGAACTATGAGGAAGCCCTGATGCTGTTTGAGGAACTTGGAGATTTCAAAGACAGCGAGGATTATGCCAGGCTTTGTGAACTGCTGACGGAAGAGGACGAGGAAGAGGAAATAATGGAACCTGCACCTCAGCGGATCGAGATCATTCCGGCAGAGCTTACCTTTGAACTGACCCAGGAGGATGTGGATGCCTTCTACAGCCTTTTGGAAGAGTGTGAAGCGGTTGCTTTGGCAGGCACAGATGTGGATGGGGCAGTTGCCCTCTCTGAGAGATTGGACGAACAATATGAGTATTTGGATGCGCAGTATTCCATTTCCATGATCCTTTACTACAGTGATCTGACCGATGATGACGCCAGTCAGTGTTACCTGGATACCACCGAGATCGTGACCCAGGCCAACAACGACTATCTGGAAATGGCTCGCCGTGTATACCTTTCCAATTCCCCTGCAAAGGATTATCTATTTGAAGACTGGACAGAGCAGGAGCTGGCGCAGCTGCTTGCCTATACCGACGAGGTCATGGAGCTGCAGCAGCGCAATTCTGAGATCGAGGTGGCCTATCAGGATCTGCAGAATGATCCGGAACTGTATGACAAGATGGTGCCTTTGTACATCGAAATGGTTGGCAACAACAACCGGATCGCCCAGATCTACGGTTACGATAATTACTACACCTATGCTTATGAACTGGTATACAACCGGGACTATAGCGCCGAAGAGGTATCTGCTATGCGGCAGTATGTGGCGCAGTATGTTCCGGATGCCCTGGAGGGGGCTATGCAGACCTTCTCGTTTGGGCTTTACGGACTCTCTTCCTACCAGCAGCAGGCTCTGATCGCTCTGATCGAAGGCTCCTATACGGAAAACGATCAAAGCTACGTTGCCGATTACCTGGAGGCCCTGCCCACGGAGATGGGGCAGACTATGCTGGATGTTTTTAACGGCAATGTAATTATGTGCGATCAGGCAGAAGGTGCCCGCGAGGGTGCGTTTACTGCCAATATCGGAATGGATCGGTGTATTTGCTTCTTTGGACCGGGCTACAGCTCCGCCAGCACCCTGATCCACGAGATCGGACACTATTATGGCGGTGCCAACAGCTTCCTGGAGGATCTGCCTCTGGACCTTGCAGAGACCCAGTCTCAGGGCAATGAGTGGCTGTTCATGGCTTGGCTTAAGAGCAGCTTGGATCCTGAGGTTTATGAGGTGATGATTGACTACCGGAATTATGCGGACATGGCGACCATTCTGATCTGCATGTTGGTGGATGAATTTGAGGAACGGGTATACAGCCATCCTGATGTGGCAAGCCTTACCGGCGATGATTTGGATGCCATTATGGAGGAAGTCTGCGAAGGCTACGGCGGTATTGATTATATCTCCGGGACGGTAGCCGATATTCAAAACTACTGGCGCATGGTGGTAGTGGAATCGCCTGTGTATTATATCAGCTATGCGGTGTCCGATGTGGCGGCTATGGATTTGTACCGAGTGGCTTCTGAGGATTTTGACAGCGGTGTCAAGATCTACGAGGGCCTGAACGCAGGGGTGGATCTGGATAAGGGCTTCTTGGGCAACATCACGGAAGCGGGACTCTTAGGGCCCTTTGACGAAACGGTCTACGAGACCCTCTACGAGCGCTACGCAAACTGAATACAAAATAAAGCGACGCTGTCTCATTTTTTGAGACAGCGTCGTTTTATAACAATCAGTACGTGTTAAATACACCACTATGAACAAAACTGCAGCGCAGGGAAATTTTCAAAATCATTACAGATTATTCCAGCGTTTTATGCCCCAGGTGGTGATGATCCGGTAAAGGCCCAAACTGGCCCCGGTCAGGATCAGGACAACCAGTGCCATATACCCGGTAGGGGAAAACAGGGAGTCCAAGGCCCAGTAGCCGAACCCCAGGACTACGGGAAGTCCCATCATACCGAACATGGATACCAATACAGCCATAGACTGTTTGCAGGGATGGGCTTCGCTGATGTAATCGAGCTTAGCCCAACGCAAACCCGCCCAAAGTCCCAGTGTTCCATTCAGACAGGCACTCAGACCTGCGATCAGGAGGGTGAGGATCAGCGCCACAGTTCCGATTCTGTAGACAATGCCCAGTATCAGGGCGCAAAACACAGAAACGGGAACAGTCAGAACAAGATGGAACAGCAGCTTTGCCTGGAGAATGGTCCGGGCGGGAATGGGCATGGTTTTGGGGATCCAAATGTTTTTGCCTTCCAGGGAGACTGTGGGGGTAGAAAGGCAGCAGGTGGAATTGAGAAACAGCAAAATGGCGCAAATGAACATTGGGACCAGGTCTTCAAAGCCGGGAAGCTGTGCGGAAAGGACGGTCAAAAGGGAAAGGATCTTTCCCCGGAAGACTACACCCAACACACCCAAAGCCAGGGTCAGGATCAGTCCCAAACCCATATTGGTGAGGAAAATAGGGGTTCCCAGGAACTTTTTCAGCTCTTTATGGACCAGGGCGGCGGTGGGACTGCGAAGGGTTCCGCCGGTGAGTTCCAGTTTCCGGCGCTTTTTGCTTGCCTGGGAGGCGGTGGCACTGGCGAGGAAGGTCTTTGCCAGTACAAGATACACCAGGAAAAACACAGCGGCACAGATCCCTGAATATCCCAAAAGATACACAGGCTCACCACTGCATCCGCGGCCCAGTGCGTACAGCGGCCAGATCCAGGTTTCCAGCACGCCGGCAATGGCCGCCCCTGAGGTGGTCAAGGACATAAGAATATCATTGGCCTGGGAGTAGATCCAAAAATAAAGGCCCAAAAAGACAACCATGAACAGCAAAGAAGCCACAGAGCGGTTGCATTTGCCCAGGATCAGGTGCAAGACCCAGCCCAAAAGGCAGGCCAGTGCCTGGGCAAAAACCGTCACGCCCAAAAGAGCCGGGATCAGGCAAAGGAGCGTTCCCCAGGAAAACGCGATTTGACTCAGGTATACCGCAAAGGCCGGGACGATGATCAAACCGGCAAACAGCAGATTGATCCCCAAAAGAGAGAGCATCCGGCTTAGCAGAATATGCCCGGGCTTGATGGGCATGGACAAAAGCAAAGCGTTGTCCTTGGCATCGTAAAGCTGGCTTTGGGTGGCAAACACACTGCCAAGCAAGGAAAAGCCCAGGGCGATCACCCCTGCCATGGCAAAATACAGCCAATCCAGCCCCAGCATGTGATAGGGAAGGGCCAGGGCATCAAACAGAAACCACATCATAGCAAAGGCGGCAATGGCCACATAGACTCCCAGGAGCGCCAGCAGGATCTTGAAGCCCTTGCCTTTGGAGCCTTTGGTGTTTGCCTGGGAGGTAAAACCTGCCAGCATACTGCGAAACCGCAGCTTTAGCAATGTGCCGATCATGCCTTACCCTCCAGTTCCAAAAACACCTGCTCCAGGGAGGTATCACCTTTGATCTCGTCCATGGTTCCAAAGGCCTTCAGCTTGCCGCCGCTGATGATGGCGACTTTGTCACAGAGCTTTTCTGCCACCTCCAGGACGTGGGTGGAGAAGAAAATGGCACCGCCACGGGAGCAATGCTCGTGCATCACATTCTTTAGCTGATGGGAGGCAATGGGATCCAGCCCCACAAAGGGCTCATCGAGCATGATCAGCTTCGGCTCGTGGATCAAAGCACCGATCAGGGCGATCTTTTGCTTCATGCCGTGGGAGCATTGGGAAATGGGCAGCGAAAGGTCGTCAGTCATTCCCAAAAGTTCACCATAGTGCGCAATGCGGGGGTTGCGATCTGCAACAGATACGCCGTAAACATCCGCAACGAAGTTCAGATATTGAATGCCTGTGAGAAACTCGTAAAGATCGGGATTGTCAGGCACATAAGCAAGCTGCTGCTTGCAGCCTATGGGATCCCGGATAATATCCTTTCCGTCAATGCGGATCCTTCCGCTGTCAAATTCCAAAATGCCGCAGCAAGCTTTTAGGGTGGTGGTCTTACCGGCACCGTTGTGGCCGATGAAGCCGCAGATCTCCCCGGGGGCGATTTGCAGGGAAAGATCGTCTACAGCCACCTTTTTGCCATAGCTTTTGGAAAAATGTTCGATTTTAAGCATATCAATACCTCATTTCCGTGATGGATTGCCACTATTTTACCATATACGGCCATCCATGACAAGGGGGAAGCGGAAGTTAATTTATCGGTGCTGTTTGAGATACACTGCGCTGTAGGATGGGTCCGTAACTGCATGGTAAATTGGAAGTTCTCTTGCTAAAAAAAGTAGAAAAAACTTAAAAATAATGTTTGACAAATTGTGGTTTAGACTATATAATATCTAAGCACGACTGTTAGGAGGGGAATACTATGCGACTTGGGCTGGCACAGATCATGGACCGACCCGGACAGAGCATTTCCTATTCTGCCAGCGTGGATCTGAGTGATCTTCTCTATGGCACGACCTACCCGGTTTCCGAACCGGTGGTGGCCGAGGGCGTCGTCCGCAATACGGCAGGTGTTCTGGTTATGACCGGCACCATCCGGACCCGTATCCACGGTGTCTGCGACCGTTGCGCCGGGGAATTCTCCCGGGACGTGGAGCTTCCTGTTGACGTTGTCCTGGTGCAGGAGCTTGCCAACGAAGAAAACGAAGATGAATGGGTATTCCCTCTGGAGGGTGATACAGCTGACCTGGAGGATATTGTTCGCAATGTTTTTGTGCTGAACATGGATTCCAAGCTGCTGTGCAAGCCGGATTGCAAAGGTATGTGCTGCCGCTGCGGCAAAAACCTCAATGACGGCCCCTGCAGCTGCCAGAAAGAGCTGGATCCCCGCTTTGCTGCTTTACGGCAGCTTCTCGATAAGTAAGTATTTAAGAAACTGCTGTGAAAGCAATTTGACCAAGGAGGTGTCATCCATGGCTGTTCCCAAGTGTAAAGTGTCCAAGGCCCGCCGCGATAAGCGCCGTGGTTCCAACTGGAAGCTGTCTGCCCCCAGCGTGGCAGTTTGCTCCAAGTGCGGTGAGCCCGTCATGCCCCACAGAGCTTGCAAGGCTTGCGGCAATTACAATGGCCGTCAGGTTCTGACCGCCAAGGCTGACTAAGGCAGGAAAGTTAGGACGAAGGCGTTTTTTCGCCTTCGTCTTTTTCCTTATTGACTGAAAGGAGTGATCGATATGGCAAAACCTTTGGTTGCCATTGTGGGACGGCCCAATGTGGGCAAGTCCATGCTCTTTAATAAGCTGACCGGTCACCGTACTTCCATTGTCCAGGATACCCCCGGCGTGACCCGGGACCGGATCTATGGAGACTGTGAGTGGTGCAACCGCCATTTTTCTGTGGTGGATACCGGCGGTATTGAGCCCAATACCGACAGCGATATGCTTAAATTCATGCGCCGCCAGGCTGAGATCGGCATTGAGCTTGCCGACTGTGTGGTGATGGTGGTGGATGTCCGTTCCGGTGTGACGGCGGCGGATCAGGATGTTGCGACTATGCTCCGCAAATCCGGAAAGCCCGTGGCACTGGCGGTGAATAAATGTGACTCTGTGGGTCCTGTAAATCCCGATGTGTATGAATTCTACAGCCTGGGTATCGGGGATCTGTTTGAGGTCTCTGCCATCCACGGTCACGGTACCGGTGACCTTTTGGACTGGTGTTTGGAACAGTTTCCGGAGGAAACGGAGGAGGAAGCAGAGAACGAGGTCATCAAGGTGGCCATCGTTGGAAAACCCAATGTGGGTAAGTCCAGCCTTCTGAACCGTATTTTAGGCGAGGAACGGGTGATCGTGTCCAATATGGCCGGTACCACCCGGGATGCCATCGATTCCTATTTTGAAAATGAGACGGGAAAATACTGCTTCAT
>SVLB01000015.1 GCA_015068135.1 Oscillospiraceae bacterium
CATTTCCCGCACTTGCACGATGTACGAATCATCCATAACATCATCTTTCACTAATTCGTATATAGTTGGTCCATCGATATATTCTTTTACAATTCTTTCGTTCTCAATATCAACATCCAACATTTGCGGCAATCTGATTCCAGTATGCAACAGTCTGTTATAATCGTTGATTTCTGCTTCAATTTTGTTCCCAAAGTAATAATAGTCACATGGTTCGTGGTGAATCTGTTTCAACACATATTGGCATCCATTCTCTTCTACCAGATAGGAATATCCGCCTTTCCCGTGTCCCAATAACCGAATAACCGTATAAGGCTTATGATTAACAACAAATGTTTCTTGCATCTGCTTGCCTCCGTCAAATTCCAATTTATTGAATTGATTATATCATGATTCTGGGATATTTCAATGAAAAAGACCGACCATTAGATACTTCTCGTATCAAAATGATCGATCTCATTTGGTCCGAGTGGCGAGACTCGTTTGCATTTTTCTTTCCCTAGGGAAAGAAAAATAGAGGTAGCCACCAGTGCTTGCACTGGTGTCAGCAACAGTCCACCGGACTGTTGCGTTTTAGATCTTCGAGTCTTTGACTCGAACTCGCGGCATCCTCGGCTTCGCCGCCGGTTTGCGGTGCCCGAAAAAATCATCGGGCTTACGCTGATCCTCGATTTTTTCGACCGCTGCACCAAAAATGCTCTGCTGTATCTGCCTCCGGCAGCGCAGAGCATTTTGGCCCAAAGCAGGTGCCCTGCTTTGCTCGCAGGATGCCACAATGCGAATCTTGTCATATAAACAAATTCAGCCATAGATTGCCACAAGGGCAATCTATGACTGAATGGTCCGAGTGGCGAGACTCGAACTCGCGGCATCCTGCTCCCAAAGCAGGCGCGCTACCAACTGCGCTACACCCGGATGACCTCGTCATTATATATGATTTGGTTTCAAAATGCAAGCCTTGATTTGCTGGATGGGAAAAGGAATACGGTGTAACGGGAACTTCTTAAAGAAAAGCGTAGAGAGGGGCCGGATCCCGGTCACGGTACTCATGTTTTTCATAGTATCCGATGAGTGCATTTTCGGAATCCCGCAGGGCGATCATATAGACGTCCTTGTTTTCTTTCTCGTTATAGAAGGTATGTATGCGGTTGTTGTTGGGAGAACGTTCAAACCAGCCCAGCACTTTCCGGATCAGCTCTGCGGATTTCGGGCTATGACAGTGCAGAAGATCCTTTCCCAGCAAACCGGATCCGCCATATTTCGCATACCGCTCACATGCGGCGGGATTCATATAGACGATTTTGTGCTTGGTATCGCAGATGACGACTGCGCTGGTATCCTGGTCAACCAGGCTTTTCAGAAACGGGTAGATTTCCATGTGATGACTTCCTTATGGTTAGATTTTTTATCCGGGGATCAGATCAGGATGCCGTTGCAATGATCTATTTCGTGCTGGATGATCTGTGCCGGCCAGCCGGTGAAGGTCTTGATACGGGTCTGGAACTGTTCATTCTGCCATTGGACCTTGATGGTCTGATACCGCTTGCAGGGCCGGGGACCGCCCAGCAGGGAAAGACAGCCTTCCTCCGTATCGTAAGGACCGGCCATCTTGATGATTTCCGGATTGAACATGGTCATATAGCTGCCGTTGTTATCAAAGACAATGACCCGCTTGCGCACACCGATCATATTGGCTGCCATGCCCACGCAGGCATCCTTGTTGGCGGTCAGGGTATCCAGCAGATCTTTTGCGACCTGCAGATCCTCTATCGTGGCGGGCTCTGAGTGCATCCCAAGAAAAATGGGATCGTGTATGATTTCTTTAACCATGATATACCTCAATAATTCTTTTCAGGATCGCATCATCTGCCGGGCAGAAATCGTAGGCGGGGATCTGACTGGGTGTGATCCACTGGATATCGTTATGCTCCAGCTTTTGGGGGACTCCCTGGGCAATAGTGGCATGAAACAGCGTTAAATGGACAGTAATATCCGGATAGGTATGCACCACATCCATAAAGACATCCCCAACGGAAAGGGTGATGGCAAGCTCCTCCCGGCATTCCCGGACCAGTGCCTGCTCCTTGGTTTCTCCGGGCTCTACCTTGCCGCCCACGAATTCCCACAGCAAGGCCCGGGCTTTGTTTGCAGGGCGCTGACAGATCAGAAAGCGGTCATCATCCCATATAAGGGCCGCAACAACTTCTACCATGTTATGATACTCCTTCTGCCGTTGATAGGGCATTTTTCAGCCGATCCAATAAGTCACCTTGTAAATAAAAGGTGGTTTCAAAATGCATAAACTGATCTGTGTTCCGATCCCAAAGGACCATCAGCTTGGGCGGAAATTCTTCGTCCCCCTGCCAAAACTGCAATAACACCGGAAAAAAGGGAGTGACCCAAAACCGGCAGGTTAGATCAGCCCCTGCCATCCTAGGAAGGACTTGACCGCCCAGTGTCTGTGCCGCGGCTTTCAGCGCTTCCAATCGCCCGTCAAACAGACGGGCATACTTTTTAGTAAAGGTATCTGTTTGGGTGACCCCGGTCACTACAAACGTACCCACAGCGCACCATTGACCGGATAAAACCGGTGCTTGCGATCCCTTATGGAAACACAAAAGGTCATAGACCGTCATAACCGTGGAAAAATTGCGGCACTCCTGCCAGGTGTCAGAATGGAATTCTTCAATACTGCCGGTTTTCCGGTCAATGCGGCATGGGGTGCCCAGATAGGGGAGAAGGATCCGGTCTTCATCTGCCTCCAGGGAAAATTTCCGAATCATCATTTCCTGATCGTATTCCAAAAAGATCCCCTTGCCAATATCCACCTGAAGATCATAATTATCCATAGCCTCACCCCTTTTTGTCATTATACCACAGAAGATCCATCCTTGCAACGTAAAGCTGCCCTTAAACCACCGCCAAAGCCTTCCCCTCCGGTGACGGCGGCAATAATCGCCTTTTCAGAACCCATTTTTGACAAATGAGGGAGGGGATGAAATGTAAAATGCAAAGTGCAAAGTCCAAAATGAAGTGCTTTACACCATTTAGCACATAAATATGACCGATGAGAAAAGATTTCACCAATTCATCTGAAAAACTGCTATAATACTCCCGGGAGGTGTGAGGATGCGATTTAAGCTGATCATTGATAAGAATAAAGCCGAAGAAGTGGTGGTAACGGCCCATGGACGAACCGCCCTGGTAGAGGAATTGGAAGCACTGGTTATGCACCATGGGGGAGCTGATCCCATCCCGGTGTATACCGAAGATGCCATGAAGATGCTTCCTGTATCTCAGATCGAATGTATCACAGTTATGGAGGGAAAAACCTGGGCGGTGGCATCGGATGGGAAACGCTACCGCCTGAAACAGCGGCTCTATGAAATTGAGGCGGTGTTGCCGGCCTCGTTTATCCGCATCAACAAAAGTGCCCTGGCAAACGAAACAAAACTGGACCGGTTTGCGGTCACCTATAGCGGCGGTGTGGATGCGGTATTTCAAAGCGGCTACACAGAATACGTATCCAGGAGATGCTTTGCACAGATCAAAAGGAGGTTGTCCGGTAAATGAAGGAATTTTTGAAAGGCTTTTTATTTCGTGGGCTGGTGGCCTGCGGTGGTGGACCGGTGGTGCTGGCTGTGATCTACGGGATCCTGGGCGCAACCGGCGAAGTAACCGAGTTATCTCCCGGTGAGGTGTCTTTGGGGATCCTTTCCATAACTGTGCTGGCATTTTTTGTGGCGGGGATGACCGCCATCTATCAGATGGAAAAGCTTCCTTTGAGCATGGCCATTTTGCTCCATGGAGGAGCGCTGTATGCTGCGTATCTTGCGATCTATCTTCTCAATGGCTGGATGCAGCACCAGCTTACCCCGATCTTAGTCTTTACGGCAGTGTTCTTGGCAGGCTATGGGCTGGTGTGGCTTATGATCTACCTAATCACCAAAACCAAGACCCAACGGCTGAATGAACTGTTGAAAAAGGAATAAAGGGGCGGTATTGCGCAAACCCTTATAAAAAGAGGGGAGCGATCAATATGACGGATAAAGAATACGGAAAACTGGTAGCCGGGATGGCACCGAAATCTCCCATAGGGAAGGACTGTTTTCATGCCTTTTGGATCGGCGGACTGATCTGCGCCCTGGGTCAGGTGTTTATCAATAGCTACGTGGCTTTGGGACTGGACAAAAACCAGGCTGGCACGCTGGCCTCTATGACCCTGGTGTTTCTGTCAGCGCTTCTGACGGGCCTGAGCCTTTACGATAACATCGCCAAACACGCAGGCGCCGGGACCCTGGTACCCATCACCGGCTTTGCCAATGCCATCACCGCCCCGGCGGTGGAATTTAAAACCGAGGGATTTATTCTTGGAGTTGGCGCGAAGATGTTCACCATCGCCGGACCTGTAATTGTGTACGGGGTTTCAGCTTCGGTGGTGTACGGCCTAATCTATTGGATAACAACGCTGTTCTAATAAGTTAAATATCAATGCAAACTTGCAAAAACGCCACCTTTAAGGTGGCGTTTTTTATGACTAAAGCGAATTTAATTTAGTCAAAGATATATAAATGACTAAATTAACTTGACGAATGGCTATAATGGGCATATAATGTAAGCAGAATTCTAGAGTGGGGTAATTCTATGCGTAATTATAACTACGAGAAAATATATAACAAGCTCCTGACACCGGAGATCGTGCAGCTGTTGGCACAGATCCATGAGCACAAGGGTGAACACGCAAAGGTGCAGGAGGATGAGCTGACCCATTTGATTGAGATAGCCCGAATTCAAAGTACCGAAGCATCCAACCGAATTGAGGGCATCTACACTTCCGACGAGCGCCTGCAGAAGATCGTCAAGGACAAGACCACGCCCCGCAACCGCAGCGAGAAAGAAATCGCCGGTTACCGTGATGTGCTGGCTACCATCCACGAAAGCTATGAGTACATTCCGGTCAAACCCACTATGATCCTGCAGCTTCATCGGGATCTGTACAAGTTCAGCGGTATGAGCATCGGCGGTAGTTATAAGTCTGCAGACAATCAAATCACACAGGAAGATGCAGAAGGCAATAAATATACTCGCTTTGTGCCGGTATCTGCCTGGGAAACACCGATGGCAATGGAATCCTTGTGTCAAGCCTACAACGATCTTTGCAATAACGGCCAGTATGATCCGTTGCTGATGATCCCGGTATTTATCCTGGATTTCCTGTGTATCCATCCCTTCAACGATGGCAATGGCCGTATGAGCCGCCTGCTGACGCTGCTGCTTCTGTACCGTGCCGGTTACCATGTGGGCAAGTACATCAGTATTGAAAAACTGATCGAGCGCACCAAGGGCGCCTATTACGATGACCTGCGGGAAAGCTCTTTGAATTGGCACGAAGAGGAAAACAACTACATTCCTTTCGTGACCTATCAGCTGGGTGTCATTCTTGCAGCATATCGGGAATTCTCTGACCGTGTGAAAATCGTCAGCGAGAACACCCGGAAGCCCAACCGTGTCCGTGACATCATCCATGACCACCTTGGCAAGATCACGAAGGCAGAGATCATGGCGCAGTGCCCGGATATCAGCCAGACTACTATCCAGCGCGCGCTGAATGACCTCGTCAAGAGCGGAGAGATCATCAAGATCGGCGGAGGTCGCTATACCTCATATACTTGGAATAGGGAGATTGATTAATATGATTACAGGTGAATTGAAAAACAGAATTGATGGCTTGTGGGACATTTTTGCCGCAGGCGGCTTGGTGAATCCTCTGGATGTGATCGAGCAGATCACTTACCTGATGTTCATCCATGACCTGGACACTACCGACAATCTCCGTGCCAAGGAGAGCGCTATGCTGGGTTTGCCCTTCAAGAGCATCTTCGCAGACGAGGTGCAGGTGGGCGACCGCAAGATTGACGGCAAGCAGTTAAAATGGTCTGTGTTCCACGATTTCGATGCAGGCAGAATGTACACCGTCATGCAGGAATGGGTATTCCCCTTCATCAAGAATCTGGGCGGCGGTAAGGACAGCGCCTACTCCAAGTATATGGGCGATGCCATTTTTAAGCTGCCTACCCCTCTGCTGTTGAGCAAGGTGGTGGATTGCCTGGATCAGATTTATGACCAGATGGAGAAGATCAAGGACAGCGATATCCGCGGCGATGTCTATGAATATCTGCTCTCCAAGATTGCCCAGTCCGGTCTGAACGGCCAGTTCCGTACCCCCCGCCATATTATCAAAATGATGGTGGAGCTGATGCAGCCCAAGCCGGAGTTTACTATTTGTGACCCCGCCTGTGGTACGGCTGGTTTCCTGGTGGCATCAGAAGAATATCTGATGGAAAACCACAAGAAAGATATCTTCTTTGACCGGGTGAAGAAGGATCACTTTCTGAACCATATGTTCTTCGGCTACGATATGGATCGGACGATGCTCCGCATTGGCGCTATGAATATGATGACCCACGGGGTGGACAGTCCCTTCATTGAGTACCGGGATAGTTTATCTGATCAGAACCCGGATAAAGAAAAGTTTGATCTGATTCTCGCAAATCCCCCGTTTAAGGGCAGTTTGGATGCGGATACCGTGTCCGCAGATCTTTTGAAGGTCTGCAAGACCAAGAAGACGGAGTTGCTGTTTCTTGCGCTGTTTTTGCGGATGCTGAAGACCGGCGGACGATGCGCCTGTATCGTTCCCGATGGCGTACTGTTCGGTTCTTCCACCGCTCATAAGGCTATCCGGAAGGAACTGGTGGAGGGTAACCGCTTGGAGGCGGTGATCTCCATGCCATCCGGCGTATTCAAGCCCTACGCAGGTGTGTCTACCGGTATTCTGATCTTCACCAAGACCGGCCACGGCGGCACGGACAAGGTCTGGTTCTATGATATGACCGCCGACGGTTTCTCCCTGGATGATAAGCGCACCGAGATCAAGGACAACGATATCCCCGATATCATCGCCCGGTTCCGTTCTTTTAATTGTCATTGCGAAGCCAGTGCACACACTGGCTGTGGCAATCCGTCCCCATCTTCCTGTCATTGCGAGGAGCGAAGCGACGTGGCAATCTCCTACGACGAGGAGAACAACCCCCGCACCGCAAAATCCTTCTTTGTCCCGAAAGCGGAAATCGTGGAAAACGGCTATGACCTTTCCATCAACAAGTACAAGAAGACTGAGTATGTGGCCGTGGAGTACCCCTCCACCACCGAGATCCTCGCCGACCTGCACGAACTGGAAATGCAGATTACGGCGGGACTGGCAGAATTGGAGGAGATGTTGTGATTCAAATAAAATATCTTCCGGATTTATGTGAGAATTTGGATTTTAGACGAAAGCCAATCACGGAAAAAGATCGCGTTGAAGGTGAAATCCCGTATTATGGAGCATCAGGTGTTGTAGATTACGTCGATGGCTATATTTTCGATGAGGAACTTTTGCTGGTGTCGGAGGATGGAGCAAATCTGTTAGCGAGAAGCACCCCGATTGCTTTTTCAATTAAAGGAAAAACATGGGTAAATAACCATGCTCATGTGCTGAAGTTTTCAAATAAGTTAATTCAAAAATATGTAGAACTATATTTGAATAGCATCAGCTTAGAACCTTATGTTACGGGTAGCGCACAACCGAAGTTAAATCAAAAGCGATTAAATGAGATACCAATTCCTTTGCCTGAACTTAATATAATGTCAAACATTATTGAGGCAATATCACAAATCAATGAACTGATTGCTTTGCGGAAAGAGCAACTTGCAAAGCTGGATCAGTTGGTCAAATCCCGATTTATCGAACTGTTCGGTGACCCAATTAGAAATACACAGAATCGACCTACAACGGATTTTATCAATGTGGTAAAGATGCAAAGAGGTTTTGATTTGCCTGTGCAGGATAGACAGCAAGATGGGGGTATACCAGTCTTTGGTTCAAACGGTGCCCTTGACCGCCATAATGTTGCTAAAGTAAAAGGTGGAGGAGTTATAACGGGTCGTTCTGGAACCATTGGCAAAGTGTATTATACGGAGGGAGATTACTGGCCACTAAATACTTCTTTGTTTTCTGTTGATACGCATGGAAACAATATAATTTATTTGGCTTATCTTCTTCAAATGTATGATTTGTCACGGTTTACAGAAGGCACGGGAGTGCCAACTCTAAATAGAAACAAGTTTCACAATAAGCCTATTATTGATGTTCCATTGAATGAGCAAGAGCAGTTTGCTGTATTTGTGAAACAGACCGACAAATCAAAATTGGCAATCCAGCAGAGCCTGGACAAACTGGAAACACTAAAAAAATCCCTAATGCAGGAATACTTTGGCTGAAGAAACGGCATACAGAAGTAGAAGTGCGGTGATAGATAGAATATGAAAAACACAGGGAAAGATTTTGAAGTAATTACGCAGAAAATATATCAAGCGATTATAGATGGAGATTATCAAGTTGAAAATCTCCATAACATCCAAGTTCAACACAATGTGGTATTAATAGGAAAAAGTGGAAACACCCACCAAATCGATGTGTATTGGGAATTTGAACTAGCCGGTTTATCATATAAGACAATTATCGAAGTGAAGGATTGGGAAAAACCTGTACCGCAAACACTGCTTCATTCGTTTAAGGCAGTAATAGATGATATTCCTGGTACTGCAAAAGGCATTTTTGTTTCTCGAAGTGGGTTTCAAAGTGGAGCAAAGGTATTTGCTGATGCTAATGGGATAAAATTGGTTCAAGTTTCAAAAGAGTCAGATGATACGGAAATATCTATTAGAGTTTCCAACATAACTACACATTATATCAAGACTGCCGTAGTCGTTGATGAAGATTGGTGTGATGCACAAACTATTACTATGGATGAAGCTGAACAAATAATAACTAATGTTGCGATAGAAGATGCTTATGTACTTAACCCAATCAAGGAAAAGGTGTCTTTATTCAAACTGATGTGTATGGATGCGGTTCCGTATTATACGGCTCCTGAGTGGGAGCGCCATGAGGTTGAGCGAAGATTATGTGACGACTGGTATTGGGTTTCTGAAGACATGGGACAAAGAATTAAGATAGTTGAATATAGCTTTGAATGTTTTAATACTTGTGTATCTTCTATGATTCATGTAAAAGTTAAAGATTTTCCTACATACTGTGTTTTAGATATTTTTTCTAAAGAACAACAACGTTACTATTTATCTCCACAGAAAAATGCGATTAGGCTTGAAAGCAATCGGCAGTTGCCGATGGTTTGCCTTTGAGAACTGACAGCTATTATTTTAATGAGGTGACTTTTATGTCCAACTTCAAATTTCTACTCTCTGAGCCGGGATTCCAGTCCTTTGCGGATGTGGCCATTGCGGCGGAGAAGATCTTACATATTGACTCGGCGGCAAGTATTCTCAATTGTCGGCGGGCGATGGAGTTCGCCGTGAAGTGGATGTATTCCGTGGACAAGGAGCTGGAAATGCCCTATCAGGACAATTTACAGAGCCTGATGTCCCGGGAGGAGTTTCGGGGAATCGTGGGCAATGACCTTTGGCAGCGAATGGACTTTATCCGCAAGAAGGGCAATACTGCCGCCCACAATACCGGAAAGATCACAGAAGCCGTGGCCATGCTCTGCCTTGAGAATCTGCACATCTTCCTGGACTTCGTGGCGTATTGCTATGGGGAAACTTACGAAGAAACGACATTTGATCCGCAGATCGTCCATAATGTAGGGGAGGCGTCTCGCCTCCCGAGCGGGACGGGAGACCCGTCCCCTACAGAAATCGATTTGGCGGCGCTGATCGAGGAAAACAAGGCGCTGAAAGAGCAGTTGACCGCTCGCCGTGAAGAACAGCAGCAGACCTATGTGCCCAAGCCTTTGGATATCTCCGAGTACGAGACCCGGAAGTTCTACATCGATGCTATGCTGGAAGATGCCGGCTGGGTAGAGGGCAAGGACTGGATCAACGAGGTGGAGCTGCCCGGTATGCCCAACAAGAGCGAGGTGGGTTTTGCGGACTATGTCCTCTATGACAATGCCCACAAGCCTTTGGCGGTCATCGAAGCCAAGCGCACCTGCGTGGATGTTTCCAAGGGCCGTCAGCAGGCAGAGCTCTATGCGGATATTCTGGAAAAGAAGTATAAGCGCCGCCCAGCTATTTTCTTGACAAACGGTTTTGAAACCCACATCATTGACGGTCAGTATCCGGAGCGCAAGTGTGCCACCATCTACTCCAAGCGGGATTTGGAGAAGATGTTCAATCTGCGGACTATGCGGGTTTCCCTCAAAAATGTAATGGTGAAGAAGGATATTGCCGGCCGTTACTATCAAGAGGGTGCAATCAAGGCCGTCTGCGATGCTTTCGATCAGAAGAATCGCCGTAAAGCGCTGCTGGTTATGGCTACCGGTTCCGGCAAGACCAGAACCGTTATTGCCCTGTGCGATGTGCTGCTAAATCACGGCTGGGTGAAGAATATTCTGTTTTTAGCTGACCGCAGTGCGCTGGTAACCCAAGCGAAAAAGAGTTTTACAAATCTTTTACCCAATCTGTCCACCACCAATCTGTGTGAGGAAAAGGACAACTATACCGCCCACTGTGTGTTCTCCACCTATCAGACCATGATGAACTGCATCGATAGTGTCAAGGATGAGCATGGCAAGCTCTTTACCTGCGGCCATTTTGATTTGGTGATCTGCGACGAGGCGCACCGGTCGATCTACAACAAGTACCGGGATATCTTCAACTATTTCGATGCGCCGCTGGTTGGCCTGACGGCTACCCCCAAGGACGAGATCGACAAGAACACCTATGAGGTCTTTGAACTGGAAAACGGTGTGCCGACCTATGGTTACGAACTGGCCCAGGCGGTTAAGGATGGCTATTTGGTGGACTTCATGTCTGTGGAGACCAAGCTGAAATTCATCGAGCAGGGCATTGCCTATGATGAACTGAGTGATGAAGAAAAAGAAGAGTATGAAGAAAAGTTCATAGATGAGAACGACGAACTCCCGGAAAAGATCATGTCCTCTGCGCTGAATGAATGGGTATTTAATATCGATACTATTCGCCAAGTACTTCACATAGTTATGACGGAAGGTATTAAAATTGATTATGGTCAGAAACTGGGCAAGACCATAATCTTTGCCAAAAACCATCGTCATGCGGAAAAGATCTATGAAGTATTCAACAAGGAATACCCCCATCTGCCCGGCTTTGCCAAAGTGATCGACAACAAAATCAATTACGCCCAAAGTCTGATTGACCAGTTCTCCGATCCCAAGAAGCTGCCGCAGATCGCCATCTCTGTGGATATGCTGGACACCGGTATCGATGTTCCGGAGTGCCTGAACCTGGTCTTCTTTAAGAAGGTTATGAGCAAGGCGAAGTTTTGGCAGATGATCGGTCGCGGCACTCGTCTGTGTCCCGGTTTGCTGGATGGACAGGATAAGGACAAGTTCTACATCTTCGATTTCTGCGGAAACTTTGAGTTTTTCCGAGAAAACAAGGATGGCCGTGCGAATGCAAATCAGTTGGCGTTACAAGGTGCGATCTTTAATCTGAAAGCACAAATGGCATTCAAGCTACAGGATATTGCCTATCAGACCTCGGAGCTGATCATGTTTCGTAAGACTTTAGTGGACGATATGGTTCGCAAGGTGCAGGAACTGAACAAGGAAAACTTCGCAGTTCGTCAACACCTCAAGTTTGTGGAACTGTACGCTAACCCGGACAACTATACCACGCTGACCTATGAGAATACTTTGCAAATGCGAGATGAACTGGCTCCGTTGATTATCCCGGATATAGATGAGGCAAAGGCGGTTCGATTTGATGCTTTGATGTATGGTATTGAATTGGCATATTTAGTAGGCAAAAAATATGCCAAGGGTAGAACGGAATTGTTCAAGAAAGTCGAAGCGGTTGCCAGCATTGGCAACATCCCGGAGATCATGGTGCAGCGCGATCTTATCAATAAGATCCTGCATACAGATTATTTGGAAAATGCAGGTATCAATGAGTTCGAGCATATCCGTGAAAATCTTCGCAATTTGATGAAATACATCATTCATTATGTTGAAGTAATTGATACCGTTATTCTTGCAGACGAGATTCTTTCTATGGATTGGCATGAGTCCGAACTGGAAAATGATGATCTGAAGAACTACAAGATGAAAGCGGAGTTCTACATTCGTCAGAACCAGGACAATGCAGTCATTGCCAAGCTGAAGACTAACAAGCCGCTGACATCTGCTGATGTGAAGACATTGGAAGAAATCCTCTGGAGCGAACTGGGCACCAAGCAGGACTATGAGAATGAATACGGCAGTAAACCTCTGGGTGAGTTTGTCCGTGAGATTGTTGGCCTGGATATGAATGCTGCCAAGGAGGCCTTTGCGGAGTTCTTGAATGATACATCTCTGGACAGCAATCAGATCTACTTTGTGAACCAAATCGTGGAGTACATTGTCCACAATGGCCTTATGAAGGATCTGTCTGTACTGCAGGATGCACCCTTTACGGATAACGGCAGCGTTGTTGAAGTCTTTACTGACCTGACAGTTTGGCTTGATATTAAGCGTGTTATTGACCAAATTAACGCCAACGCAATTGCAGCATAAGCAATAAAAAAACAAAACGATCCGGGAAATTGGAGATAGATTTTCTAACTCTGATTTCCCGGATTTACTGGCAATATTTTGACCTGTTTCGAAATAGTTTTACCAGTTTCGACAAAAAACACTGCGTCCTAAGTTGACACAAGCAGAGGGATTTCTTCTTGGAGTTGGCGCGAAGATGTTCACCATCGCCGGCCCGGTGATTGTGTATGGCGTGACAGCATCCGTAGTCTATGGCTTCATTTATTGGCTCACAACGGTCCTATAATGCAAGAAAATACAAAATAATATGCAAAAGGGGCCGTAGCAATCTTACCTTTTGCTACGGCCCCTTTATCATGGAGTAAGGTCGAATAACTGATATAACAATGCCTTTTCTTCAGTGCGCGAGTATTGATCCCAGACAACCTTTTGTAAGTTTTCTGTGCCGGAAATGAAGATGAGATCTTTGAATAAACGGTCCTTTATATACAACATGGTCTGGAGTTGCTGAATATCTGTTCCATCAAACGAATGGGCAGCAAAGTTGTACGATTTAGAATCGGTAGTGCGTATTTTGAAGTGAATATGCCATCTGCCCCCGCGCCGAGAGCTTGAGTAGTATGTGTCAAGCTCCACGGAAAGAATTTCGTTCTTTAAATAATGGTGTATTTCTTGATTGTGCGCATTATAGACGGTAATGGAGCCGTCGTTACACAGGACAGCTCTGCCATAAAACGATAGTGGAAACAATACCGCACAAACGAAAAATGAAATTATCAGCAATACTGCCACAATCAACTTCATCCGTTTGTCCCTATGCAATTCTTTTGGGCTTACCCAATGCTTTGGCTTGTTTTTCGTGAATATAGGGTACACCCTTGGATAGGCTGGCGGTCCGTATTTTATATCAGATCGACCCCAAATAGGAATGCGCCTTCGATATAGTCCGGCAAGAATTAAGATAAATACAACAAGGCACCATAATAACAGCCAAATAAAATATAAATTTCCTTGACCTTTCGTTCGAGCAATTACAGCCGGATCGGAAAAAGCAATATAGTCCTGCCTAAGGAGGACAATATAACCTCCTAATATAGAGAAACCACCGGTGAGTATCATCGCAATCCAATATACAATTTGATCTTTCCAGCCCAGTTTAGGCATAGGATGAACCCGTTTCCTTGCTTTGGTTGCCATAGAAGTACCACCTCACTTTACCGCATTATACTATATTACCGCATTGATGTAAATTCCTATAATGGTTGCGGTGTGGCTTTTAATATGTTATGATAATTCTATAGAAATTAAGGAGGTGTTTTCTATGCTTGTACATAATCGCCTGGAAACCGCCGGAGAGGTTCCGGCAAAATAAGAGTTTTACCGGAGGTCACATGACGAAAAAAGAATTCAAAGAGGCAATGCTTCGCGGTCTTGGCAGATGCGTGATTGCTGTTAAGAAAGAACCGGAGAAATATCGAGATCTTGTCCGTTGGGCATGCAAAAGGAATTTTGCTTACGATGCCCAAAGTGAGGGAACCAGATCGTGGTATACCTACACGATGGCAAATGCCTATCCTGATAAGGAGGCTTTCATTAACACTGCTGCAGAATCGTTGAAGAAATATCGCTCTAATGGTGGTTGGGATTTGCTGCACTTGAGCGAACTGCTGATGTTTTTTGCGATGGACGGATATGAATCTGCCCGGATAGCATTAGAAGAAAAGTATCAGGAAATACTGGCTGCTCTATTTGCCCGAAAACGCAGACCAAACAGAGTTTTCAGCGAATTGTCAGATTTGGAGCGGCTTGGCTTGGTGCTGGCTGTGGACAGCAAATCCTTTCTAAGAATAGCAGGGGACTTTGGCCGTCTGTATCGGGAAAAGAAATACATGTACGATGGCGAGTTTGCATGGTTTTTCTCGGACAAAGGCGGACAGTACAGAAGAACGATGGAATCCGCTGCCCAAAGGGATGAGAATATCGCCTGTTTTATGCAAAGGGAGCAGGCGGATATTGATGCTCGGGAGGAACACTGGAAACAGCGGCAGACCCGTTCGCCAGAAACATATACCGGCATCCGATTGTCCCGTTGGCTTGCAAAAAGAGCAGACAAGGAAACTGTGGAACGGCATGCCCTTGCATACCGGAATCAGACACAGCCGGAGCTGCGGGCAGAATCGCTGGAGGCGTTTTTTTGCTGCCCATATCCTGATGATCCGCAGCCAATTATTGAAGATACCAAATCAGAAAGCGAAAAATTACAAAACGCAGCGTGGCGAGCATTGGAGAGCATTCGGCATCCTGCAGTGCGTGCATTTGCGTTAAAGAATGTAGCAAATGGAATTCGTACACCGGAGAATTTTGCACTTTTGGTCACAAATTATGAGCCGAAGGATGCTGACCTGCTGGAAGATTTACTGCGAGAGCGAATCACTGCAAAAGACTGGTACGGTGTTCATGCGGCTGGATTAGATATTTATCGTGCATTTCATAAGGACGGTCGAGTCCCGTATCCGAAAAACCTGCTGCTAATACTGTACGAGTATAATCCCTGCTCTTTCTGCCGGGAATCTGCGCTGGTGTCTATGTCCAAACACCGGATGCTGACAAGGGAAGTTTTGGAAGAGTGCCAGTTCGACAGCAACTATGATATTCGCCGCATGGCAGCAAAACGATTAAGATAAAGCCTGTTTGACTTCCTATTCGCGATGATTCTAGTTTTATGCGGCTGAGTTTGGTCCTAACAGAACACGAATACATGGGTCCTGGCTTGACATACGCGGAGGGCTATATCTTGGGTATCAGCGCGAAGATGTTTACAATAGCAGACTCTGCCAATATATAGTGTGAGTGCATCTGAAGAGGGCCTCATACGTATATTGCGGTAGGGGCGGATATCATCCGCTTGCAAGCCTGCGCATGATATCATAATACCTATAATTCATACCGCCCCGCCTTTCGTTAAATCGTGCCATCGCTTTCATGTAAACATTTTTGCAAAACTACTGAGTCCATTAATGGCTAGAATTTTTCAATATGCTTTTTTACATAAGGCACTAAATTGGTTTGCAAAGGTTCCAGCTTGTAAAATTTACCGTCATACTCGTCAAAGGGATAGCGTCCATACTGTGATTGAAAATTATCCACCGTTTCGCAGTCGAAGGAAGACAGGTCATTTGTATCGATCTGGTGTGTTTGGATAAATTCCTCGTATAGTTTTTGGTGTTCCATTGCACCGATCATTCCCATATATTTGCCAACTACGGGCGCAACGATTCGGCTGGAGTTTACAAAGAACTGACAAAGCCCGCCGTTGTTCACTTCTGTCTCTAAATAGTTTATCGCATAGAATATACGCTGCTCTTCACAGAGGGAATGAAAGCCTTTCGACATATCTTCCCCGGACTGAACGATATTCTCTGTACGTGTCCATACAGCAAAGATCAGGTCGTCATCGGACAATTGAGACAGCTCTTCTGTGGACATTTTAAGATACGCGGCACCCGGGACCAAGGCGCTTTTGATAGCAGATACCAAGCGGTCGCTAATAACAGCCATAGATTCAATATGCACTTTATCACCGGCAACAAACAAGGTAAGGGAATCTTGGTTTTTACGCAATCCCTGGATATCGGAGAAAGCATAGGTTCTGGTATTGCCGAACATAGTGGTATATGTGAATTGCTTATCGGAAATGATGTGGATCGCTTGATTTTTCCAACATAGCAATGCAAATACACCAAGTACGGTACCGAGAATAGCAACTACGATGGACCAGACTGCAAAATACATAACAGCATAAACCGTACAAGCGATTCCTATAGCCAGAAAGATAAGAGACATTGCCAAAAGCCGTTCCGGTAAATACATATCCGCACGGGGTTTATCCTCGCGAATCGTGACACCAAACAGCTTTTCGATGATCAGTAATACTATTTTGAGTTTCATAATAATCTCCTTTCCGTCACATGCACGGGAAATATCCACCGTATTTTTGGAACAGGGAATGGATGTATTTCATATCTTCTATGGGAATATCAAAGTATCTGAAATTGCCAAGATCTTGAATATAATTACAAGTATCACAGGCGATTGCGAAGGTTTGCCCACCGACTTTCAGTGAAATATTTTTATCAAAACCGCAGGAAGGCACACCGGACGAGATGGACGCATACTTTTTCCCATTCAGAATATTGATTACCTTTTCAGCATCCTCATCGTCCAGTGTAACCCTGATATTATCCTCTCCACAGATAAAGGTCAGCGTAACATCCGCATTTTTATTTACGCTTGTTTTGGTGCAAGCGCAAATGGAAACCAGTATGACCAGAACCGTGAAAACTGCAAAATAACGTTTCATATGTGATACTCCTTTCCCGATAAATGACATCTTTCCTTGAGCGATCCTATCCATTTGCTATTATACTAGAGACCGTGCAAATTGCAAGCCACAGAACAGGATATGCGCAATTCTCAGTGTGATAATGGGTATTGCATTTCGGTGCGTACGCCTTCTCCTTCGGCAGAAGGGGGGACCGCGAAGCGGTGGATGTGGGGCGTTATGGGCGGTATCGCTACGAAAGAACAACTCAAAAACCTTTAGACCCCACATCCGCCCCAGTGTGCGCACTGGGGCGGATGTGCTGTCCTCTACGAATGGTGTGCCTTGCGGTATTCCAAAGGCGTACAGCTGCAGACCTTTTGGAACACCCGGTTAAAGTTACGGATGCTGGCAAAGCCGCAGGCCTCGCTGACCTGGGTAACGGTATACTTGCTGTCAGAAAGCAGAGTGCAGGCCTGCTCGATCCGTAAAAGGTTCAGAAAGCTTTTGAAGTTTACGGAAAAGCTTTGATTAAAGAGACTGGAAAAGTAATGGTATTCGTAATTCATTTCCCGGGCAATATCCCCTAAGGTAATGTTATTCTCTATATTTTGGCCCACATAGGTGATCACATCGGAAATAAACTGATTGTTCTGCGCGGAATACTGGGGCTGCGCCTTTTCCAGACACCAGTGACACACCAGGTAAAGGCTGGAGATGCGCAGATATCGGGGCGGCGTTCCGTGATAAAACAGCTGGGCCTTTAGAATGGCTTCTATACCTTCGGGACAGCGGAATTTTCCGTATTGTGTGTATTTGTGCTTCTGTGCAAAGGCGGCTACATGGTCCTCCGAAAAAACGCCCACCCAAGCCTGCCCCTGCTCCAAACGCAGAGAATGGACGGTATAGGGATTGATCAGGATCAGCTCTCCGGGAGAAAGGGTGTCCTGCACACCGTTGACCGAGATGCTGACGGTCCCTTCCGCTACATACATCAGCTCAAAGCTGCCGTGAAAATGGGGCCTCCAGGCGGTGCGCTGGTAAACAATGCCGTTATAGTGGTAGTTACCCTGGGAATTGCTAATTTGGTGAAGAATCATGGCAGGACCTCCAATCTTAACTTTTGTCCATAATTCTATAATTAATTACTTGCTTTGTCAACGGGATTTCCCTAAGATAACACTAAGGGGGTGACAGAAATGCAGGGAACGGTTTTCAGTATCGAAGAGTTTTCCGTTTATGACGGTCCGGGGATTCGCACAACGGTATTTCTGAAAGGCTGTCCACTTAGATGTACCTGGTGCCATAACCCGGAGGGGCAGGAGCCGAATCCTCAGATCGTCAAAAGTCCCAATGGCTGTACCGGATGTAACCGGTGCCTGGAAAGTGCCGAAAAGGTGGATGGGCGGTGGCATTATACGGAGGAGAGTATAAAAAACTGTCCTATGGGCTTGTTGCGTGTCAGCGGCGAAACCGTGGAAAGTCAAGGACTGTGCGAAAGGCTTCTAAAAAACCAGGGGCTTTTACAGGGCGTTACCTTTTCCGGCGGCGAGCCGTTACTGCAGAGCGATTTCCTGTTTGCCTGCCTGAAAACACTGAAGGGGAAACTGCATACTGCCATCCAAACCTGCGGCTACTGTGAAGAAGCGGTATTTCGTGAGGCGGTCAGCCTAGCAGATTATTTCCTTTTCGATTTGAAACTGATCCGGGAGGAACTGCACCGGAAGTTTACCGGCGTATCCAATGAAAAGATCCTGAGAAACTTTGCATACCTTGCCAAATACGCGAAAAACTTTGTAGTCAGGATCCCGCTGATCCCCGGGGTGACCGATACCCAGGAGAATATCCTTGGGATCATTGCTGTCTTAAAAGCCAATGAAGTTTCTTATGTGGAACTGTTACCCTATAACAAGATGGCCGGTGGAAAATATCAAATGTTGGGAAGAGCTTATTGCCCCGGATTTGATGAACAGCGGCAGGTAATGATACCTGAGACCTTGCTGAAAGAACATCAAATCCGTTACCTGGTGCTGTGAGGTGCGCATATGACAAAAAATGTAGAACTGCTTTTACGCCAGCTCAAGGACAAAAGCTACCGTAGCCTGCGAACCATGGAAAAGGAAGAACCGATCCTTTATCCCGTGGATTATTTCGGATTTCATATAGGGACAAATGAGAGGCTGCCTTCGGGGGGATCAGGCAATCTGACGCCGGCCTATGATCGGGTTATCCGTATGGGCTTTGATGGCTTGCGCCAGGAATTGCAAAGGGCGATTGCGTGTACAGAGTCTTATGAGGAGAAAGCATACGGAAGAAAGCTGATGGAGACCCTGGATCACGGCGTGGCGGTATGCGATGCATATCGGGAACGGGTAAGAACCAATTCCCGTCTGTACGAGGCGTTAGGCCGTGTTCCTCGCAAAGGGGCAACCAGCTTTTATGAGGCTTGCCTGACCATTATAATCTGCATCTATCTTTTACGAACCTCCCGTGGGACCCATTTGGGTTTGGGACGGTTTGATCAGTATATGTATCCATACTATCTGGCTGACAAAGCCCGTGGGGTTACAGAGGAAGAACTCTTTGAAACACTGGAGGCATTCTTTATTTCCCTGAACTTTGATTCTGATCTGTATACCGGTGTTCAGCAGGGGGATAATGGTCAAAGTATGGTGCTGGGCGGCTTTGATATGGATGGCAACAGTGTGTATAATGAATTGTCGGATTTGTGCATGGATGCCTCTTTGGAACTGAATTTGATCGATCCCAAGATCAATTTGCGTGTGGGGAAAAAGACACCCATTGAAATGTATGTGAAGGCCACCTATTTGACAAAGAAGGGTTTGGGCTTTCCCCAATACTGCAATGACGATGTGGTGGTGCCCGGACTGATCAAGCTGGGCTATGACCCGGAAGATGCCCAAAACTATGTAGTTGCCGCCTGTTGGGAGTATATCATTCCCGGACGGGGCGCGGATGTGGTCAACAGAGGTCCTATGAATTTTCCGTTGGTGATCAACCGTGTAATCAAAGAGAAACTCAATAGCTGCAGTAACTTTGAAGAGCTGATGACTTGGGTGGAGCAGGGGATCAAACAGGAATGTGACAGAATTATCGAATCCTATCGGGATCGTAAGCGGATGGATATCCCACTGCTGTCAGCGCTTATGGACGGCTGCACAAAACGTTTAAGGCCAATGCGGGAAGGCGGTGTGAAGTATATCAATTTTGGATGCCACGGAACGGGAATTGCCAATGCAACGGATGCGCTGGCGGCAGTAAAGCTGTGTGTTTTTGATCAGAAAAGGATCTGCCCACAGCAGCTGCTGGAAGCCTTGGAGGCAGATTTTGAAGGGTTTCAAGAAATTCGAAATCTTCTGCGCAGTTGCCCCAAAATGGGAAATAACGATCCGATGGCCGATGAAATTGCTTGCCGGATTATGGATTGTTTTTCCAAAAATATGAACAACCGGCCGAACGGGCAATATGGGCATTGGCGCGCAGGGACGGGATCTGCTATGGAATATCTGTGGAGTGCCGCGAAGTGCGGTGCAACTGCAGATGGAAGAAAAGCCGGTACGCCATACTCCTCCAGCTTTTCTCCTTCAATGGATGTAAAGCCCACCGGACTGCTTTCTGTGATCCAGTCCTTTACCAAGTACGATATGACCGAGATCATCAATGGCGGCCCCCTTACCCTGGAGATCCACGATTCTGTACTGCGTAATGATATAGGTGTGGAGAAAACTGCGATGCTGGTAAAGCTGTTCATTGACCGGGGCGGCCATCAGCTGCAGCTCAATTCCATTAACCGGGAACGGCTGATCGATGCCCAGGAAAATCCGGAAAAATACCCCAATCTCATAGTCAGAGTTTGGGGTTGGAGTGGATATTTCAATGAACTGGATAAAGCCTATCAAGATCATATTATCAACCGTTTAGCTTATCAAGAATAGCCAAAGCCCATTGGGAGGGAACCTGAAGATCCCCTTTGCCGATGCCAAGGGATATGCTGGGCTTACGGGGACCGTGGTAGTCACTGCCGCCGGAATGAAGCAGACCGTGTTCTTCAGCGATACGATAGGCAAGCTGGCGCTGCTGAGGGGTAAACGAGCCGTAGACGGATTCCATGCCCATAAGACCTGCTTCGATGGCTTTGGGCAGTGCCGCCCGCAGGGCTTCTTCCGACAGCTGATACAACGGGTGTGCCAAAATGCTTACAGCTCCCAATTCCCGGATAAAGGCCAGGGCATCCCAAAAATCCAGCCGCTCCGGCTCCTGATAATAGCCGACCTTGGGGTCTAAAAGACGGGTAAAGGCCTCTTTGTTGGTTTCGGTATACCCCTTTTGGGTGAGGGCGGCGGCTATATGGGAGCGGTTGATCATCCCGTGGGGGGTTGTCCCGGCGATGGCATCATAATCCAGGTCAAAACCTGCTTTGCGCAGATTGGAAACCAGCAGCCGACTGCTTTCCTCTTTTTGCTCCATGAGCCGGCAAAGCCTTTCCCGGATAATGGGGAAATGGGCAGGGACCAGCCCCAATGCCAAAAGGTGCAGTTCCGTTCCGTCCATATCCACAGTAAATTCCACACCGCATACGGGCACTACAGAAGTCGCCTTGGCGGCCTCTAAAAATTCCGGCAGACCGTCCACGGTGTTGTGGTCCGTCAGGGCCAGATGACTCAGTCCCAAAGCTTGGGCCTGGGCCAAAAGCTGGGCAGGGGAGTCCGTACCGTCGGAATAGATGCTGTGGGTATGCAGATCACAAAATGCCATGTGGACAAACCTCCTTCACCATGCTATGATAGCATAAAAAGCAGAGTTTGTAAACAAAGGAGAAATCGCTATGCTGACACCCATTTCCTATCAGTCCTGCACCGTCACCGGAGGGTTTTGGGAAAACCGACAGCAGATCAATCGCTCTGTCACAGCCCGAGCGGTATATGAACGATTTACCGATACCCATCGGTTTGACCTGCTGAAATGCCCGTCGAGAGATGCTGTAGAGTGGACACCCCATCATTTTTGGGATTCTGATGTTGCCAAATGGCTGGAGGGCGCAGCCTACATTTTGGCGAAGCACCCGGATCCCTGGCTTCAGGAGCGGGCAGAAGAGGCAATTGCTGATCTGCTTGCCAACCAGTGGCCGGACGGCTATATGAACAGCTATTTTACCGTAACTCCTGCTGAGACCCGGTTTACCAACCGTGACCGCCATGAGCTTTATACTGCCGGGCATCTTATGGAGGCGGCTTGTGCCTGGTATGAGTCCACTGGGCAGGATGCTTTTTTGAAAGGGGTCTGCCGGTATGCGGACCTGATCTACCGGATCTTTGTAGAGGAAAATTCTGCGGAATTTGTAACCGGAGGACACCCGGAGGTGGAGCTGGCGCTGGTGCGCCTTGCGCAGACCACCGGAAATCAGAAGTATTTTGACCTGGCGAAATTCTTCCTGGATCAGCGGGGCAAGAATGCCAAGGATGGCCCGCTGAATGACTGGACGAAGCTTCTGTATGATATGAGCCATATGCCCCTGACACAGCAGACTGTGGCGGAGGGACATGCGGTGCGGGCGATGTATCTTGCCGCCGCCATGGCGGATATGACGGAAGATCCTGCTTACCGGAAGGCAGCAGGGGCCATTTTCCAAAATACCACAAAAAAGCGGATGTACATTACCGGCGGCCTGGGCTCTCAGCATGTGGGTGAGGCCTTTACCTTGGATCACGATCTGCCAAATGCTACTGCGTATGCAGAGACCTGCGCGGCACTGGCGATGATCTTCTTTGCTAAGCGCCTTTTGCAGGTTACGCCCCGGGGCTGCTATGCCGATGTGATCGAACGGGAGCTGTATAATGGAGCCCTGTCCGGTGTGTCCCTGGACGGCAAGTCTTTCTTCTATGTAAATCCCCTGGAACTGGAGCCAGCCTTCAATCAGACCAATATGGCTACCACCCAAAAGATCAAACGGCCCATTACCCAGCGTGTGGAGGTATTTAACTGCTCCTGCTGTCCGCCCAATGTCCTCCGGGTCCTGGCAAGTATGTCGGAGCTTCTTTACAGTGTGGAAGAGGATACCCTGTTTGTCCACCAGTATGCCGCCTCGGAAGCTGAGCATCAGGGCATCCGGGTGCAGACGCAAACCCGTTATCCCGCCGATGGGAGGATCAGCATTCAGGTCACCGGGGCAAAGACCGCTGCGTTACGGATCCCCGGCTGGTGCGAGCGCTTTACTTTGAATGTCCCCTATGACTTAAAAGAAGGCTACGCCTATGCCTGGGTACCGGCAGACGGAAAGATCCTCCTTGACCTGGAAATGAAGCCCGTTTGGATGCAGACCAATGCCTATGTGCCGGACTGCGCCAATAAAGTGGCACTGATGCGTGGCCCCGTGGTCTATTGCCTGGAAGGGGTGGACAACGGCAGCCGCTTGCGCAATGTTCTTGTGGATCCCAATGCGCCTATTGGGGAAACCGAATCGGATAGCTTTGGTGTTCCGATCCTCAAAACCAAGGGTCTGTACCGTCTGCCCGGAGAAGGCCTGTACGGACGGTTCCAAAATCTTCATCAGGAAAAAGAACTGACCCTGATACCCTATTTCGCCTTCGCAAACCGTGGAGAAAGCGAAATGTACGTGTGGCTGAATTACAAACTGCCGTGAGTAATCTAAATACATGCACTCATAGGGTGGGGGCTTGCCCCCACCGCAAAGCCCTCTCCTCGGGGGAGAAGGAGTACTGTGTTGGATGCGGGGACGTAGCTGATTGACCGATCCCATTGGGGCGATCCCCCTCACAAAATAAACCGATACTGTCCGCAATCCAAGACTGCGACAGTATCGGCTATTTGTTTTCGTATGGTTTGGTGTGATTGGTTCGGCCAAGAATGTAGTCTGTAGAGGTTTTATACAAATCAGCCAGGCGAATTAATACATCGGTAGGGATATCCCGCAAACCGCGTTCATATCTGCTATATTGAGATTGTTTCATTCCTAGAAATTCGGCAATGAATTGCTGCGAGAAATCCCTGTCTTCTCGAAGATCTTTCAGTCTTGGATAGTAATTGTACACATCAACACCCACTATCATAACCATTTGGTATTGACATACTAGCATGAATCTTGTATAATTGTGATAGATTATAACCGTATGGTTATGAAAGGATACAAGAAGGAGTGTTGATATGAAATCATTATTTTCTATGTTACTTGCAATGACTGTGGTTCTTTTCTGTATAGGTTGTGGAGCCCCTGCCAAAGAAGCGATTACTACCATGGAACCGGCGGCGTCTTTTCAGGAGATCCAGGTGGTGGATAATGAGTATTGCACTATTAAAATTACAGGAATCGAGCCGGATGCAATGTTTGGCTACACGTTGAAGACCTATCTGGAGAATAAGTCTTCCGACACTACGTACATGTTTTCTGTGCAAAATGCCGCCATTAATGGTGTCCAGGAAGACCCTGCCTTTGCAACAGAGGTAGCTCCTGGGAAAATGTCCAACGAGAAAATTACGTTTATGGATGATTCTCTGGAGGAGATTTTGGGAACCTTTACGGATATTGAAATTAATTTCCGTGTATATGATTCTAATGACTGGTTAGCTGACCCCGTTGCTGAGGTAAGTACTCATGTTTATCCCATTGGTCAGGAAAATGCGACTGTATACCAAAGGTCTGCCCAGGAATCCGACCAGATTCTTGTAGACGATGAGTCGTTTACAATCATTGTAACGGACTATGATCCGGATGGGTTCTTTGGTTACACGGTAAATCTGTATTTGGTAAACAAGACTGAAGCCAATGTGATGATCAGTGCAGATGAGGTATCTGTCAATGGCTATATGGCTGATCCGTTTTTTGCTACAACGGTGGCGGCAGGGAAATCTGCATTCGCTTCTATGAGCTGGTCGGAAAGCGACTTTGAGGAAAACGGTATCACCGATGTAGAGGCAATCGAATTTACATTATCTGTATCTGATGCAGACGATTGGCTCGCTGAAGAATATTTCAACGAAATCATTACTTTAGAGCCTTGAATTAAGTATGAAAAGGTGCTGCGTGATGCAGCACCTTTTTTGTACCCAATGGAATCATTGCGATATCTTAATATCTCAATATCCCAATATCCCAATATAATATCTCATACCCGGATTCCCAGCTCGCTGGGCTGGAATCTGGGACAGACATTTTCGGAAGACGTGATCACCGAGGCCGCCAGCACAGAGCCGATTTCCAGGGCGTGGGTCATGGAATCGCCGTAGGTCATGCCGATGGCCACACCGGCACAGAAGGCATCGCCGGCACCGGTGGTATCTTTGACCACCACATTCCGGGCAGGGCAGTAGCCGCTGTTTCCCTGCAGGTCTGCAAACACGGCTCCTTGGGCACCCAGAGTAACCACCACAGAGGGGATCTTGGCCTCCTTGACCTTCTGAGCCAGGATCTCTTCCATTTCCAGAGGGGTCTTACCGCTGTAATCGTCCACAAAGAGCATACCGGCCTCCTGCTGATTGCAGATAAAGCAGGTAAACCGCTGCAGAAGATCTCTGCGCTTTACGGCAATGGACATATTGGAAACCAGGGCAAAGCTTTGGATCCCATACTTTTCACACAGATCCAGTGCCTTCTTCACGATCTCCTTGTTGATATCCACTTCGATGACCATGCTGTCTGCCTTGGAAAAGATCTCGTCACCTTTTTGCTCCAGCAGGTCCAGAACAGGGAGCATATTGGGCCGCTTGGAGATAGAGCCTGCCACATCGCCGTTGTTGTCAAAAACAGCCAGCCAGGTACCCATACCGTCGGGTCGCTCCAAAATGTATTCCGTATTGACCTTGTGGTTTTTCAGCTTTTTTACCACGTCCGCACCCATGGGAGTATCGTCCACAATGCCCAGGAAGGTGGGGCGCAGCTCCGCGTTGGCAATATCCTCCACAACGTTTCTGGCAACACCGCCGTGGATATATTCCACCCGGCCTACATTTCGCCCGGTGGGGATGTAAGTATCCTCAGGAAAGCCTTTAATGTCCACAAAGGTGGCACCGATCACAACAATTCCCATAGTGGGTTCTCCTTTTTATACAGTAAATTCAAAATCGCGAACAGTATACGTTACACCGTGGGCATCCCGCAATACATGGGTACAGCGATAGCTTCCGGGTGCGAGGGCAGAAAGGTCCAGGCTGCCATGCAGCAGATACTCCGGCTCCTGGGGGATCTGCGCCAGGTCAAAGGAAAAGACGTTGACACCGCTCTGGCGGGAGTTGTAGCAGGTTACAGCTCCCACCTGGGAACCGGCTTCATCCGTGATGGTTACGGTTACGCAGGAGAGTATGCGGTTAGACAGGAATGATCCGGTAAAGATGGTATCAAGGGTGTGCTCCGGCTGGGTGTCAAATACATAAGCCTCGTCCACCGGTGATGGATCTATGAAGGCTTTGCAGGTGACGGGCAAATATCCTTCATGGAACAGATCCAAAAAGGTATAGGATTTGTCGATACCAAAGGTGCGGTATACGTTCTCACCAAACTCCGGGTCATAGGCGCAAACCTCGTCCATGATGTAGCTGCTGGTCTGATCAATGGTGGTTACTGTGGATGCGTTGGGGTCGATTTTTCCGTCATCTTTGTAGACGACCTCCACCGATACGATCATTTGGGTATGGCCGTAGGTATCCTTACGGTAAACGATGGCATCGGCCTTTTTCAGCTGAGCATAGGCGGCGAACATCACATCGCCCCCGTTTTGCAGGCAGGTATCCTTGGTGAGCGTATTCTTGTCCGGATCGCTTTGGTACTGCCCCACGGGAAGGTACCCCCGGTTTCTGACCATTTTGGAAGTAGAACTGGGCATGATATCCGCACCGACGGAATTCCACGCCAGTGCGATGGCACCGGAGCAGTCATTGCCTACACGACCGGTTTCCGCATTGCCGTTCAGACTCTTCCAGTTCAAACCGCTGACCGTGCGGATGCCTTTTTCGTCCGGCTCTGAGGCATAGTCCATAAAATTGACAGCAGGACAACCGGCATAGGAGTATGGGATTCCCCGATATAGCCGACCGGCCTTGATCCGTATCTTTTTCGTTTCTGAATAGCCTTTCAAATCTTCCTCGGTGACAACGGAAGCGTCCCGGGTATAGGTGATGTCTTCCGATGCCCGCCACATATAGTTTGCCATATTCCGCATATACTGCTCTGCCGCATCCCGACGGGCGGTGAGAATAGGATCTTCTGTGGGTTGGGTCTGAAGAACGGTTTCCGTTTCTGTGGGAAGGGTGGTTGGTGCGCTCGATGATGTATCTTCTGCGCAGGCGTACAGAAAGAGCGTTACCAAAAGAAAAGCCACGAGAGCTGTCCAACGCTTCATAGTAAGATCTCCTTTAAGTACTTTCGCGCCTGACGGCGGCTTCGGAAAACGATAATGTTCGCTTTTTTTGCCTTGGAAAGCAACTCGTAATAGTCCTTCCGATGCTCCCGGTTGAACCGGAGTACATTGCGGTACAGACTCTTTTTCTGGGCATCAAAATGCTCCGGGCAATTGCCGCCCATATCCTCCCGGGTACGTCCCCGATTGGTAAGGACCCGTTTGGTGATCCCCCAAAGGCAGACACTTGTGGGAAGATCAAAGAAAAACACCGTGTCGCAGTGCTGCAAACGTAAGGGGATGGTGCGGTTGAAATTTCCGTCAATAATCCATCGGGGCTTACAAAGCTCTGCCTGTAAAAGCTTATCAAATTCCTCCCGGCTGATATGCTCCCAGTTTCCGCACCAGTAAAGCTTGTCCAAGTGTACCAGAGGAAGCCCGGTATTATGTGCCAAGGCTTTGGCAAAGGTGGATTTTCCTGCCCCGGCGTTGCCAATGATCAAAACCCGATCCATACCCCACACCTCTATTGAAATATTATATATAATATCATAGATCCTTTTGCAATGCAACAATCAGCGATCTAATTTTGAGGGCGCACATACTTTTGCTTGCTACGATTTGCTTTTTTGGGGACAGTGTGATATAATACAAGACAATAGTATCCAAGAACAGGAGGTGACAGCGTGGAGCTGCTGGCAATTTCAATTCCGTCCACTTTTTCTAATGTGTATATTGCTGTGCTGCGATGGGTCATGCCGATTCTGACCTTTTTGATCCTTTACCGCAGTGTAAAGCCCCTGCTGTTTTTCCGTAGAGAGCCGGAGATCTGGGCCTGGATCTGCATCCAGGGTGGAGAATCCATTCCGGTGACTCACTGGGAGAATATCATAGGCCGTCATAAAAACAGCGACATTGTCATTGACTTTCCTACGGTTTCCCGTACCCATGCGGTTTTGACCCGGTATGATGACGGAAGCTGGACAGTATCCGATGCAGATTCCTCCGGCGGCCTTTCCGTAAACGGAAGAAAGGTCAAGATCCATGCCCTGGAAGAAGAGGATGTGATCGAGATCGGCGGCATTGAGATGACCCTCAAGCCTATCTCCCGCCGTCAGGAACAGAAGCTTGCCAAGCTTCGCACCAGGGCATCCAGCTTCTTGGACAGTTTTTTGAATGTAGTCCTCCTTTCTGTAATGCAGGTGCTTTGTGCCATGGCCTTTGTAATGAACGGAAAGCCTGAGATGCTCACCCAGACCATCGTGGGCTTTGGCGGCATTATGGTCTGCCAGTGGCTGCTTCTGCTGTTTTATGCCACCATCCGAAGATCTGCGTTTGAAGTGGAGACCATTGCCTTTTTGCTTTGTACTATGGGTATGGCAGTGATCGCCACCTGTGTTCCCGGTGAGGCTATCAAGCAGCTGATCTCTATGGCCGGCGGCATTGTACTGTTTCTGATCATTGGCTGGTCGCTCCGGGATTTGGAGCGCGCCAAAAAGATGCGTTACCTGGCGGCGGTTGGCGGCATCGGCCTGCTGCTGCTGACCCTTGCCATCGGTCAGCGGATCGGCGGTGCCAAGGCCTGGATCTTTATTGGACCGATCTCCTTACAGCCCTCGGAGCTTGCCAAGGTCTGCTTTGTGTTTGTGGGCGCCTCTGCCATGGACCGAATCGTTACCAAGCGAAATTTGATTTCCTTTATTGCCTATTCCGTGATTATCTGCGGCTGTTTGGCCCTTATGAACGATTTTGGCGGCGCATTGATCTTCTTCTGTGCCTTCTTGGTGATCGCCTACCTTCGCTCCGGAAGCGTTGGTACCATTGGCCTTGCCTGTACCGCACTGGGCTTTGCCGGTGTGGTCGTGGTCAAATTCGCGCCCCATGCTTTGGCGCGGTTCGCCACCTGGCGGCATATTTGGGAGGACCTTTCCGGCAACGGCTATCAGCAGACCCAGGGCCTGATGCGCATGGCATCCGGCGGCCTTTTGGGTGTGGGTGCCGGTAACCGCAGTGAAAATGTATTCCCGGTCCCGGACTCGGATATGGTGATCCCCTCTGTTGGCGAGGAATGGGGCTTTTTGATCGCTGTGATGCTGGTACTGAGTATCATTGCTTTGGGTATTTTTGTGATCCGATCTGCAGTGGTGGGCAGAAGCAGCTTCTATACCATCGGCAGCTGTGCAGCGGCTACCATTCTTTTGATGCAGACGATCCTTAACGCCCTGGGCGCTGTGGATGTGATCCCCTTTACGGGGGTGACTTTCCCGTTTTTGTCCAACGGCGGTTCCGGTATGCTGTGCGCCTGGGGACTGCTGGCCTTTGTCAAGGCGGCAGATACCCGGCAAAATGCCAGCTTTGCTGTGCGGCTGACCAAGTCGAAGGGAGGGGATTTGGATGAATAGGATCGCTTCCAGAACCAGGATCGTACTGGTGTTCATCTTGGTACTCTCCCTGGGGTTGGGCTTCTTTGTAGGAGAATTTCTTACCCAGTCGGGAGACTGGATCTCCCGGCCCGGATCTCCCCATGTCTACGAGGCAGGACAGCTTAACATCGGTGTTGTGCTGGATGCAGACGGGAAGATCCTTATGGACACCCGGGAAGGTAAGGCCTATTCTACGGACACCGCCTTGAATAAAGCCATGATTCATTGGCTTGGTGACCGCCAGGGCAATATTTACGCCCCGGCATTGGGTAACTATGTAAAAGAAATGCTGGGCTACGACCCGATCAGTGGCATCTACAGCTACTCGGAGGCCGATTCTGTGGCAAGACTCACCATATCTGCCCAGGTGCAAAAAACCGCCCAGGAGGCACTGTCCGGCTATAACGGAACGGTTGCGGTATATAACTACAGAACCGGTGAGATTCTGTGCGCCATCACCACCCCCAATTACGACCCGGACAATGTTCCCGAGAATATCCGGGACGGCGGGGTGTATGATGCTCCCTTCTGGAATCGCTTTACCCAGGCGGCCTACATCCCCGGCTCCATCTATAAGACTGTGACCATGGCGGCTGTCATGGAGGCACGTCCGGATCTTTTGGAGCAGACCTACACCTGCACCGGCCGTTATGATATCGAAGGGGACTATTTGGCTTGCGAGACAGCCCATGGGACCCAAACTGCCAAGGAGGCTTTCCGTAACTCCTGCAACTGTGCCTTTGCCCAGATCGCCCAGCAATTGGGCGGAGAGACGCTGAGTCGATATGTCAAGAAGTTCGGCATCCACACCGCTGTGGAGTTTGACGGCATTACCACAGCAAAGGGCAATTACGATGCCGGTGACGCGGATATCTATCTTGCCCGCAGTGCCATCGGGCAGCATTTGGACCAGGTAAACCCCTGCGTGTTTTTAACCTATATGGGCGCTGTCGCCCGGGGCGGTGAGGGGATCACACCCCATTTAGTGGAACATATCTCCCTGGGCGATGAAACTGCCTACAAAGCCCAGCCTGAGGTCCGGGAGCGGATCATGTCCCGGCAGACAGCCCAACTGCTCACTGAGTATATGCGTGCCACTGTGACGGAAAAATACGGCGACTGGAATTTCCCGGGTCTGAATGTATGCGCCAAGACCGGTACTGCCGAGGTGGTCACCACCCAGGATGGGCAGGAGGCGGCAGTGAAGCCCAATGCCATGTTCGCGGGCTTCTGCCAGGATGACAAATATCCTCTTGCCTTTATCATATGCGTGGAAGATGCCGGTTACGGCAGTGCAGTGTGTATTCCCATTGCCAGCCGTGTCCTCGGCGCCTGCAAAAGCTATTTAGACGGTTAAATTCTCCATACTCCCTGCATAGACTCATGCAGGGAGTATTTTTATTTTTTGGGGGGATGGATATGTGCCGTTACCGGCAGCTATGGGGATTTTGTCTGTGCGCCTTTGGGGCAGGGGTGCTTACCGGACTGTGGCTCAATGGTGGATTTTTATGTATTTGCTTCGGAATTGCTATGATCACCGGAGGCGTATTGGTGGTAAAGGGGTAATATGCTTGTCTTTCCAAGCATATACTTTGGTATCATAAGTGACATAAGGAGTGATTCTATTGGAATTACAGTTTCAAAAATCGCCGATTTCCTGCGTTGCCACCCTTTTGGACAATCACCGGGAGGCTGAGCAGACCCTGGAGCTGAAGCTTCCGGAGGGAATGGCAGATGTGGGGACAGTACTGGGTGCCTGGGGACAGACCGTGGTTCGCGGAAAGGAATGGAGCGCCGGTTCCGTTGGTGTCTCCGGTGGGGTCATGGCCTGGGTGCTGTATATGCCCGAGGATGGAACTTTGCCCCTATGCGTGGAGGGGTGGCTGCCTTTCCAGTGCCGTTGGGACATTCCGCCTACAGACCGGGACGGTCAGATCTGGGTGGATGCCCAGCTTCGCTGTGTGGACGCCAGGTGTGTATCCTCCCGAAAGCTTTTGGTACGTTCCGTGGTGGGACTTCATGTAATGGCACTGGGAGAAGAAAAGCACCCCATATATACCCCGGAGCAGGTTCCTGAGGATGTGCATTTGCGAAAAGAGCAGTACATGGTGAATCTTCCCACAGAAGCTGGGGAGAAATCCTTTGCTATCGAGGAGGTCCAGGAGCTTTCCGGCGGCAAGGAGGTCCCGGAAAAACTGATCTGTCTGCGGGCACACCCGGAACTGGTGGATCAGAAGATCATCGGAAGCCGCATGGTATTTCGGGGCAGCTTTTTGGTGAGCGGGTTGTGCGTGGGCGCGGAGGGGGGCATGTGGCCGCTGGAACTGGAATTGCCCTTTTCCCAGTATACGGAGCTGGAGAATGACCACGAAGAAAACGCCCAGGCCCATGTTTGTATTGCGATCACCGGTCTGGAAGTGGATCCGGACCCCTCCGGAATCAAGGTTAAGGCCGGTATGACCGCACAGTATACGGTTTATGACTGCCCTGTTTTGGAACTGGTTACCGATGCCTACAGCACTTGCCGGGAAGTAAAACCCATGATGGAAAGCCTGACACTTCCTGCAGTGCTGGATCGGGCAGATCAGCGGCTGCAGGCGACCGGCGGTTTGCCCGAGGATTGCGATCGGGTTGTGGACGCGGTTTTCTACCGGGAGCCGGTGGAAAAACAGTCTGAGGAAGGGTCGGTTACGGCTGCTCTGGCTGGGAAATTCCAGGTGCTCTATTGTCGCGCGGACGGGTCCTGGGGCTGCAGCAGCTGCCGCTGGGAGGATACACTGAGTCTTCCGGCAGCGGAGTCGGTCAATATGGATTTCTGCCTGGTTCCCACGGGGAACTGCCAGCACAGTGCCGGGATCGTAAAGGCAGATCTTCGGCTCATGCACCAGTGCCAGGCAGGGGAGGCTATGGACCTGGCGGTTGGACTGGAACTGGGAGAAGCGACAGCACCCGATGCAGGAAGGCCCACCTTGATTCTGCGTACCTGTGGCGAGCAATCTTTATGGGAGCTTGCAAAGGCAACCGGTTCTACCGTGGAGCGGATCCAAAAGGCCAACGGCTTGACCGGCGATCCTGCACCCGATAAAATGCTTTTGATTCCGGTAGTATAAAGATTTCTGACGGCGGGGTGAGGACCCCGCCGTTGTTTTGCGCATTGTTTACAAAATAGGTCGGATTGAATTGTATAAAACGTAGAAAACATGAAAAAATTCCCTTTTTGGAAAGACAGTGAAATTATTTGATTTGCGAATTTTAGAAAAAGGGAATATAATATAGAATTATGATTTATACAGTGATCGAAAGGAGAAAACAATGGGCAAAAAAACTTTGATTGCGATGATTCTGATGCTTGTTGTTGCCTGCAGCTTCTTTGGATGCGGTGAAGACAAGGAAGGACCTACAACAACTGCTGCAACTACTGTAGAGACCACTATGGCTCCTACAGAGCCCCAGTTGAAGGACCAGCTGTATTTTAACGCAGATAAGCTGCTCAACAAAGACCTGGTGAGAAGTAAAAATCGGATCACGGGAATGTATGAGATCCGGCTGTTTATCGATGGAGAATATGAGGTATTTACAACAGATGTCGATGCGGCGATTCAAAGTGTAGATCGGTTTTTGATCTGCATTCCTGAATTTAACTGGCAAGGAATGTTTTCCGGAGTGAAGTCTGCCCAATCCCAGCTGGGAGGGACCGTTCATGATGGATTGGTGGTTACCGGCATTGCTGAGAATGTGCTCTCCGTAAAAAGCTCCGTGGGAAGTGTGACCCTGGCAGAGGATGCGGTGATTTATGATATGACCGGTCTTTCTGCGCCCGTCGGCTCTGCAGGTCAGATCCGGGAGGGGGACAAGCTTTGTGCCTACGCGGATGATTCAGGTCTTTTGCAGATGGTGTACATTACGGAGCGCCCCATGCCCCACGATGATTCCCATGTCTGCCTGCATTGTCAGGAGAATCCTTCCTGGACAGCCTGGGACGGCACCCACCCTTTGACCTCCGGCCATTATTGGATGACCCAAAATGTGACACTGGAGGATACCATCACCTTATCCGGAGAAGATGTAGCCCTCTGCCTGAACGGCTACTCTCTGACCTGCAAGAACCGGGTATTTGTGCTGACCGACGGTGCAAAGCTTAGTATCACAGATCATGCCGGTTTCACCCAGGTGTTCAAGGGCTCTGTTTCCGGCGGTGGTATTCCCACTTCCAATAAAGATGAAAAGGAACTGCTGGGCGGCACCATCTATGCCGAAGAGGGGACGGAGCTGAATCTTTACGGCGGTGAACTGCGCTCTAATGTGAAGGACGGAACCGGAAGAAGTATTTATCGGGGTGCAACGGTCTACACCTCCGGCACCTTCAACCTCCATGACGGCGTACTTACCGGCGGTAATGCCACCGATCGGGGCGGCGGCCTGTATGTGGGTCCCGGCGGCAGCTTCTTTATGGATGGCGGTACCATGCGCTACGGTAATGTGGGCAAATCCGGCGGCACAGCAGCTTTTGATAAGGACTGTGCAGAAGTTGGTATCAGCGGAGGAACGGTCATTGCCGGTGTTGCGGTGAAATTTGGCGGCGGCATTTACACGGAAAAGAGCATGGATGTTACCGGTGGTACCTTTACCGGTGACCTGTCCGATGGCGTGAATGCGGAATACGGCGGCGTTTTCTGTGCCAGTAACGGGGCAGAAGTGGAATTTCGCGAGAATGTGGAATTTTACGGCGGTGCCGCTACCGAGGGCGGTAATCTTGCCTGCCGGATCACCTGTCGTGTGGTTTTGCATGAGGGGGTCGTGGTCCGGGACGGCTACGGCAACAGCAACGGCGGCAATTTGGTAAACTTTGGTATCATGGACATTCGCGGAGCCAAGATCCTTAACGGCCGTGCCAATGGCTCCGGCGGTAATCTATACAGCTATACCAATGGGGATACCGTTGTGAATCTTTTCGATGGAGAGATCAGCGGCGGTGTGGCCGGTACCGGCGGCAATATCCGCATGTCCGGCAATCCCGGTTCTTACGAAACGGGAAGTATCCTCAATGTCTATGGCGGCCTGATCACAAACGGCGAGGCAACCTCCGGAAACGGCGGCAATGTTGCCGTTACTGCCCATAGCCAGGCTCATTTTACCGGCGGTACTATCACCGGCGGCAAGGCGAAAAAGGACGGCGGCGGTGTAAGCCTTGTCTATACTGCAGAGCATCAGGTGGCGGCCCAGGTATTTTTGGGCGGCAGTATCCGGATCGTTGGAAATGAGGGTTCGGATCTGTTTGTTGGATCTTCCACTGTGGTGGAATTTGAAAAGGACAGTCCCTTTACGGCAGATGCCAGTGTAGGGCTTGGGGCTATGGATCCTACAGTGGCTTTGGCTGTGGGCGCACCCCAGGGGGCCAAAACGGTTCTGTTCTGGCGTGAGGGCATCAAGACGCTTGTAAACCGGGACGGAGAACTGATCCTCCAATGAAATCTAACGAAATGCTGTCATCCTGCCTTGGGATGACAGCATTTTTCTACTTGTAAACCTTCACAGACAGTGCTATAATGTACGATAGAATTTTTGAACAGAAGGTGTTATTATGACCAAAATCGATATTTACTCCGGCTTTTTGGGAGCCGGTAAGACAACGCTTATTAAAAAGATGATCGCAGAAAGCTACAAGGGACAAAAGCTTGTGCTCATTGAAAATGAATTTGGCGATATCGGCATTGACGGCGGTTTTTTGCAGGAGGCCGGTATCAATATTACGGAAATGAACTCCGGCTGTATCTGCTGCAGCCTGGTGGGCGATTTCGGCAAGGCTCTGACCCAGGTACTGGCAGAGTATGGTCCGGATCGGATCATCATTGAACCATCCGGTGTGGGCAAGCTTAGCGACGTGATCGGTGCGGTGGAGAAGGTGACCGGGGAGGATGTGTCCCTGGGCTATACCGTTGCGGTCGTGGATGCCGGTAAGGTAAAAGTGTATATGAAGAACTTTGGCGAGTTCTATAACAATCAGATCGAAACGGCTTCCACCATTATGCTCTCCCGCACCGATTCCGTACCCCAGCAGAAGCTGGACAATGCGGTAGCCCTGATCCGTCAGTTAAACGACAAGGCCACCATTGTGACAACACCTTGGAGCGAACTCTCCGGCGAGCAGATCATCACAGCTATGGAAGGCCAGGCCTCCGTGGCGGCGGAGCTTGCCAAGCTGGAGCAGGAGCAGCATCACGACCATCATGAGCATCCCCATCACCACGAGGACGGCGGCTGTGGCCACGACCATGACCACCATGAGCATCACCATCATCATGAGGATGGCTGTTGTTGCGGTCACGACCACGACCACGACCATGAGCACCATGAGCACCACCATCACCACGAGGACGGCTGCTGTGGCCATGACCACGACCATCACGAGCACCACCATCACCACGAGGACGGCTGCTGTGGCCATGACCACGACCATCACGACCACCATCATCACCACGAGGACGGTTGCTGCTGCGGTCACGATCATCATGGCCATCACCATGCCGACGAGGTCTTTACCTCCTGGGGTGTGGAGACCCATAAGAAATTCACTGTTGGTGAACTGAATGCGGCCCTTTTGAGCCTGGACAGCGGTCGGTTCGGTTTTGTCCTCCGGGCTAAGGGCATCGTACCCAATGCCCAGGGCGGCTGGATCCATTTTGACTATGTGCCCGGGGAACCCAATGTCCGTTCCGGCGGAGCCGATGTGACCGGTAAGCTGTGCGTGATCGGCGCCAACCTGGATGAAGCTGGGGTCAAGACCCTGTTTGGAGTGTAAGCCATGGTACAGATCCCCGTATATGTATTTACCGGTTTTTTGGATTCCGGTAAGACCAAGTTTATCCAGGAGACCCTGGAGGATGAGCGATTCAATGCCGGTGAAAGAACGCTGCTTTTGGTATGCGAGGAAGGGGAGGAGGAGTACGACTTTTCCACCTATCCCCATCAGAATGTATACCTGGAGGTAGTGGATCAGGAGACCGTCACCACCAAAGAGCTTCAGGCCCTTGCCAAAAAGCACAAGGCCCAGCGTGTGGTCGCAGAGCTTAACGGCATGCAGCTGGTGGGAGATCTCTATACCCGGTTCCCTGAGGATTGGGTGGTTGCCCAGGAGGTCATGTTTGCCGATGCCACCACCTTTATGACCTACAATGCCAATATGCGGAACCTGGTCATGGACAAGCTGGTGGGCGGTCAGATGGTGGTATTCAACCGTCTGGAAAAGGGTGCGGATATCATGCCCTTCCACAAGCTGGCAAGAGCCGCCAACCGCCGGATCGATATTCTTTATGATTATACCGACGGAACCACCCAGTTTGACGATATTGAAGACCCACTACCCTTTGACATCAATGCCCCTGTTATTGAGATCAAAGACGAGGATTTTGCCATTTTCTACCGGGATATTACGGAAGAACCTCAAAAATATAACGGAAAAACCGTATCCTTTAAGGGACAGGTGGCGCTCCTTCGCCGGGATAAAAACGGAATGTTTGCCCCGGGGCGGTTTGTGATGACCTGCTGTGCTGACGATATCCAGTTTTGCGGGATTCCCTGCAAATACGAAAAGGCGAAAAAACTGGAATCGAGAAGCTGGGTCCAGGTCAAGGCTGCAGTCAGTGCCGAAAAACATCCTTTGTACCAGGGGGAGTTGGGTCCTGTACTGACAGCCCTTGCGGTAACTTCTGCCCAACCTGCCGCAGAAGAAGTGGCGACATTCTGATAGCGAAAACAACCATTTGTAAAGGAGGTGGCTCCATGTATCAGCCACTGGCAGACCTGCTTCGTCCCACAACATTGGATGAGGTGTATGGACAAGAGCATATTTTGGGCAAGGGAGCCATCCTGCGAAGACTGATCGAATCCGGGAAAGTACCCAATATGATCTTCTATGGCCCCAGCGGCACGGGAAAGACCACCGTTGCCAATATTATCGCCAAGCAGACCAACCGGGCACTGTATACCCTCAACGCCACCACAGCCTCTACGGCGGATATTAAAAATATCGTGGCACAGCTTGATACCTTTATGGCTCCCAACGGGGTATTGCTGTACCTGGATGAGATCCAGTCCTTTAATAAAAAACAGCAGCAGTCCCTTTTGGAATATATTGAAAACGGCAAGATCACCCTCATTGCTTCTACCACGGAAAACCCTTACTTCTATGTGTTTAACGCCATTTTAAGCCGTTCCACGGTCTTTGAGTTTAAGCAGCTGTCCCCGGAGGCGGTGCTTCAGGCGGTAAAGCGCGCAGTGGGCTATCTGGAAGAACGCAACGGCCTGAAGGCAGAGCCTCAGGAGGGTGCGCTGGAATATATCTCCGGAGCCTGCGGCGGTGATCTGCGCAAGGCCCTTAACGCGGTGGAGGTTTTGTTCTCTGCCGGCGTACCCCAGGGCGACCGCCTGGTGCTGACCCTGGAGGACGCCAAGACCGTCACCCAAAAAAGTGCCATGCGTGCAGACCGGGACGGAGACAATCACTACGATCTGCTTTCAGCCCTGCAAAAGTCCATCCGTGGCTCTGACCCGGATGCAGCCTGCCATTATTTGGCAAGATTGTTGGAGGTGGGGCAGATGCAGTCAGCCTGCCGCAGACTTATGGTCATTGCGGCAGAGGATGTGGGACTTGCATACCCTCTGATCATCCCCATTGTCAATGCCTGCGTGGATATGGCACTGAAGCTGGGTATGCCGGAGGCACGGATCCCCCTGGGAGATGCGGCAGTTCTTATGGCGACCTCTCCCAAATCCAATACGGGCCATGTGGCCCTGGATGCGGCCCTGGCAGATATCCGCAAGGGCAAGGGCGGAGATTTCCCCCGACACCTGCAGAATGTGCACGCGGATTCCTATACCATGGAACGGGAGCAGGGGTACAAATACCCCCACGACTATCCTAACCGCTGGGTAGCCCAGCAGTATCTGCCGGATGCCTTGGTTGGAACCCAGTACTACCACTACGGCGACAACAAAATGGAACAGGCCGCCAAAGCCTATTGGGATGCAATTAAGAAGTAAATTCTAGTTTACCGGACTGTTGCACCGCCCTGCGAATCAACAGGAAGATATACTGAAATCGAAGCGGAGGGTTTTATGGACATTCGTCTGAATGATATTCTCGTAATGAAAAAGGCGCATCCCTGTGGGGAAAAGCAATGGAAGGTTTTGCGTACCGGTGCGGATTTTCGCCTGAAATGCCTGGGCTGTGGACATGAGGTCATGGTAGCCCGGTTTAAGGCGGAGAAGAATATTCGTCAGGTAATCCGGGAAAATGATGTTACGACATAAATGCACGGCAGCTGAGAAAATCAGCTGCCGCTTTTTTTGTTTCCTATGGACCGGGACAAGAAGCAGCCGTATCCCGGGACGATTCCTGGGGACAGGACCGGGGGAGGATGCGACTGGTTTTTTTATGTCCAGGGAGTATACTGGTGCCATAAGGAGGTGCGCACATGAATCTGTATGTACTGACGGTTGGAGGCTTGAATTTTGCGGTAAATTTTCTGCTTTTGGCGGGGGCAAACCGGATCTGCGGCTACCCGGTGGAGGGAAAACGCGCCTGCGCCGGGGCGCTGCTATCCGGGATCTATGCGGGGTGGTGCTTGGTGCCGGGGTTTTGGTTTTTAGGGAACGGACTATGGCATACAGTATTTTTACTCCTGGTAGCTTTGGTCAGCTTCGGCATGGACAAGGATGCTTTGCGCAGAGGGGCGGTTTATCTTTTGCTGAACCTGATCCTTACCGGTGTGGCACTGGATCAAAAAAGCGCGGCAACTTCCTTGCTGGGGGCGGCGGGGCTTGTCGTGATCTGTCTGATCGGCGTCAGCGGCAGGGGAGGCGGCTTCGTCCCTGTGGAGCTGTCCTACGGAGGTAAGACTTTGCACCTGACGGCCTTGCGGGACACCGGTAATACCTTGACAGATCCCATTTCCGGCAGCCCTGTACTGATCGTTGGTTCTGAAATCGCCGGTCAGCTGGCAGGTCTTACCAGATTCCAGTTGCAAAATCCCGTGGAATCCATAACAGCACTCCCGGGATTAAGGTTGATTCCCTATAAAACAGTGGGAAACAGCGGCTCTATGCTTTTGGGAATGCGCCTGAAAGGGATGCGCATCGGAAAATGGAAGGGGAACGGTCTGGTGGCGTTTGCCCCGGAGCGGCTGTGTGAAGAAGGCAGGTATCAGGCATTAACGGGAGGTTGCTTATGAATTGGTTTTATCAGCTTTTGCAGAAACTGAGTGTTGTTCAGCCGGTGTATTATATTGGCGGCGCAGATATACTTCCACCGCCATTGAAGGGGACCGAAGAACAGGCGGCCCTGGAGGCATTGGAAAGGGGAGAGGAATGGGCCAAACAACGACTGATCGAGCGAAATCTGCGGTTAGTTGTCTTTATTTCCCGCAGATTTGAGAACACCGGAATCAACCTGGAGGACCTAATCTCCATTGGCACCATTGGTCTGATCAAAGCCATCAATACCTACCGGCTGGATAAGAAGATCAAGCTTGCCACCTATACCTCCCGATGCGTGGAAAACGAGATCCTTATGTATATCCGCAAGATCGCCAATCAGAAGGCAGAGGTCAGCCTGGATGAACCCATCAATATGGACTATGACGGCAATGAGCTGCTTCTTTCCGATGTGCTGGGAACGGATGAGGATATGATCCTGCGGCCCTTGGAGGATGATGTGGACCTGTGCCTGCTGCGTCAGGCGGTGCGTCAGCTTCCGGAACGGGAGCGGCAGATCGTATGTATGCGTTTTGGACTGGAGGGGGTGCAGGAACTGACCCAAAAAGAAGTTGCCCAAAAAATGGGTATTTCCCAGTCCTATATCTCCCGACTGGAAAAGCGGATCATGGCAAAACTGAAAAAAGAACTGCTCCGTCAGACCTCTTGTGCGTAATTGATTTTTTGTGCATTTTTTAGTTTGATATTTTCAGCAAATCAAACAAAAATCAGGTATTTGCAGAAAAAAAGTAACAACTCTCATTCTTAGGGAAAAGGTTTGAAATATTGTTTTGTGGGTTTCTCTAAAAAGTCCTGTTTTGTCTTTACAAATTCTGCCTATGTGATAGAATGAGAATGCAAAACAATGGGCTCTGCCCTAAAGAAAAGGAGTAATTGCTATGCCTCGTTATATCCCTACCTACTGGTACCCCGACCGTATGCCCGTGGATATTTCCTGGGTGTTCGAGAACGAGAAGCCTGCCGGTAAGCACGGTTTCTGCCGTGTCAAAGGCGACAAGTTCGAGTTTGAAGACGGTACCCCTGCCCGTTTCTGGGGCGTGATCTTCAACGGCGCCTGCTGCTTCCCCGATCACGCATATGCAGAGGGCGTTGCCCGTAGACTGGCACAGGCCGGCTGTAATATCGTTCGTTTCCATCAGATGGATGCTGAGTGGGCTACCCCCAACATCTTCCGCTGCCGTGCAGGCCGCCGTCTGAAGGATACCCGTCATTTTGATCCCGAGTGCATGGAGCGCCATGACTACCTGATCAAGTGCCTGAAGGAGCAGGGCATCTATATCATAACTGACATCACCACTTACCGTAAGTTCAAGTCCGGTGACGGTGTCCATGATGCAGACCTCCTGTCCGATAACATGAAGGGTGTTGCTCTGTATGCCCCCGATATGATCGAGCTGCAGAAGGAGTATGCTTACAATTACTGGAACCATGTGAACCAGTATACCGGCGTTGCCTATAAGGACGATCCTCAGTTTGTGCTGCTTGACATCACCAACGAGAACGATCTGTTCTCCGCTTACGGCACCTCCAAGCTGTACCACAAGTCCAGCAAGTACTACGAGGATATGTTCCGGGATATGTTTGATGCATGGCTGAAGGAAAACGGCATTGACTATGATGCATATGGCTGTGAGTTCTTCAACCTGGACAAGCCCATGATCGACTTCCGCATCTATCTGTCCAAGAAGTACTACGAGGGCATGTATCAGTTCATGCGTGAGGAAGTTGGCCTGAAGATCCCCATGTGCGGCACCAACTGGTCCAAGCGTGGCGGCCTGGTCAAGAGCCAGGAGAATATGGACTTCCAGGACGGCCACCACTACTACTATGACTGGAAGTGGGGCGAGTACGAGAAGACCACCTTCAACCGTTCCCTCACCGAGCTTCCCAACAGCCGTTTGGCAGGCTCCTGCGCTACCCGTATCCACGGTCAGCCCATGTTCATGACCGAGTGGGATATGCCCTGGCCCAACTCCTACCGTGCGGAAGCTCCCATCTGGTTCCCTGCTGTCAACCTGCTCCAGGGCTGGAGCGGCATGACCATCCATACCTATGCTTACGGCTCCAACCTGAGCCACCTGGATCTTTTGGGTAAGGAGGCTTCCTCCTCCACCATCGGCTCCGTGCCTTACCGTGAAGGTATCTTCACCTGCTGGAATGACCCCTCCAAGTTCGGTCTGTTCTATCATGGCGCTCTGATGATGCGCCGTGGCGACGTACAGCAGGCTAAGAAGACCATCGGTGCCCGGATCACCGACTACAGCCAGAACCCCACCACCCTGCCTGCAACCGCTATGGAGATCCACAGAGTAGACTCTGTGCTGGATACCACCGACGTTTCCGACCTGGACGATATCCGTCCCATCGAGGAGAAGTTCCCCAGAGAGAATCCCAACAAGATCGTCTCCGATACAGGCGAGCTGTGGCGTGATGTGAGCAAGCGCATCGGTGCTGTGGATACTCCCATGACCAAGGCTGTCTATGGCTTCCTGGGCAATGCTTTGGCTAACCGCATCGCCGAAGATGCGGGTGTGCAGCTGAACGGTCTGACCGTCAAGTGCAACACCGACTTTGCAACCATTGCCATTTCCTCCCTGACCGAGGAGACCATCGAGAATTCCGACTGCATCCTCATGACCACCGTTGGTCGCTCCCGCAGCCGCGGTGCCCAGTTCGATGGCGAGAAGCTGCTGGACTTCGGTACCGGCCCCATCGAGGTCGAGGTCATTGACGCTGAGATCAAGCTCAAGACCAATGTGCCGGATCTTCGCATTTGGTCTGTCAACTCCGATGGCTACTACATTGGCCAGCTGGAGAAGACCTACGAAGACGGTTGGGTCAAGTTCCATGTTGGCCCCAACTATCCCGGCATGTACTACCTGATCATGCAGGAGTAAACTATGGAGATGTATGCAGCCGTTTGGTCCGGATATTTCCGTGAACTAAGTCCCGAGGAGGGAATTTCACTGCTGCACCGTGCAGGGTTTACCCATACGGAGATCACTATCACTACGGTTACGGACCTTTTGGAGCGGGGTGATCCCGAAAAGACCGGCCTGAAATTTGCAAATTGGTTGCAGGACATTGGTGTCAGCGCACCCCAGGGACACCTGAACTTCAAGAAGGGTATTTGTACACAAGAGGGCCTGGACGATCTGAAGCGGGAGCTGACGCTGTTTTCTGCCATGGGCATCCAAAATGCAGTGCTGCATTTCAATGGAGGCAACGAAATGGAACCTATGGCACGGATGGAAGCGCGCTTGGAGGGCGTTCGCCAACTGCAAAGTTTTGTAAAGGGCAGTGATCTGTATCTATGCCTGGAGAATTTGGGCTCTGTGCCGGAGACCCACACGGTGGAAAGACTCAATGGTATTATCGACACTCTGGGCGGTGACCATCTGGGCATTTGCCTGGATACGGGTCATTTGCACCTGGTAAACGGAAGAGCAGAGGTCACCCAGACCCAGGCTGCGTTTATTACCGGGGCAGGTGAGCGGTTGCGCGCGCTGCACATTACGGAGAATAATGGACACAATGATGACCATCAAATGCCCTATAGCGCCCGCTATGGTATCGATTGGGTGGAGGTCTTGAGAACCCTTCGCCAAATCGGTTACCGTGGACTCTTTAACCTGGAGATCTTGGGGGAGAGAGAAGCCCCACTGCCCGTCAAATGGGCAAAGCTTGACTATATCAAGACTCTGACGGACTACATGTTAAGCGACGAATTTATCGAATAAAAGAATATCACCGGATTTTTTGAACAAAAAATCCGGTGATTTCTATTTTTTACTTGCATTTACAGAATATGGGTGCTATAATCGATATAAAAGAGTATCGATATACTTTTGTATCGATTTAAGGAGTGGTACTATGCATAAGAAAGAGATTTCCAAGGCGGTATTAAAGCGACTCCCTGGCTACCTGAATTACCTGAAAAGCATGCCCCAGGGTGGCTCGCCCTATATTTCCGCCACAGCTTTGGCAAATGCCTTGGGCATGGGCGAGGTGCAGGTGAGAAAGGACCTTGCCATGGTATCCGATGGGGGCAGACCCAAGGTTGGCTATCTGCGGGAGAATCTCATGGAGGATATCAGTCAATTTTTGGGCTACGATAACACCACGGATGCTGTTTTGGTAGGTGCAGGCAAGCTGGGACAGGCCCTTTTGGGCTACGTGGGCTTTGAGGCCTACGGCCTGAATGTCCTTGCGGCCTTCGATGTGGATCCTCAGACAGAGGCCACCGATGAGGGAAAGCCCATTTTACCTATGGAAAAGCTGGAAAGCTTCTGCGCGGAAAACCAGGTGCTCATGGGGATTATTACTGTTCCGGCCCCCTTTGCCCAGCAGGTCTGTGACCAGCTGATCCGGTGCGGCATTAAGGCGATCTGGAACTTTGCTCCGGTCCACTTGGATGTGCGGGAAAATATCCTGGTGCAAAACGAAAACATGGCTACCTCCCTGGCAGTCCTCTCCATGCACCTGCAGGCCCATATTAAAGAGAATAAATAATTTATTAATAACAATGCCGTGGTCGGATTCGACCACGGCATTACTATTTATGGGTTACTTACTGGGCTTGAAGCTATCTTTCAGGCTGACGGAGCGGTTAAAGACCAGATGGCCTTCTGCGCAGTCCTTGGAGTCGGGGCAGAAGTAGCCCAGGCGCATGAACTGGTAGGAGGCAGGAGCCTTGGCATTTTCCAGGCTCTTTTCCACCTTACAGCCGGTGAGGGTCTCCAAAGAGTTGGGATTCAGGCAAGCCAAAAAGTCCTTGCCGGCGGCATCGGGATCGGGATCGTCAAACAGGTTGCTGTACTGACGGACCTCGGCCTCACAGCAGTTGTTGGCATCCACCCAGTGAATGGTCGCGCCCTTGATCTTCCGTCCGTCAGCGGGGTCGCCGCCCTTGGAGTTGGGATCGTAGGTTGCCAAAACCTCGGTAACATTGCCGTTTTCGTCCTTAATACAGCCGGTACACTGGATCACGTATGCGCCCTTCAGGCGGCACTCGGGTCCTTCGGGGTACAGCCGCTTGTACTTGGGAATGGGCTCAGCCAAAAAGTCATCGGCTTCGATCCACAGATTCCGGGAGAAGGTGATGGTACGATTACCGGCCTCGGGATCGTTGGGGTTATTCTCCACCTCGAAGGTCTCGCTCTGACCCTCGGGATAGTTGGTGATGGTAAGCTTTACGGGCTTCAAAACCGCCATCACGCGCTGGGCGGTCTCGTTCAGATCCTCCCGGAGGCAGTACTCCAAAAAGCCGTACTCAATGGTATTGGGGCTCTTGGCAACGCCTACACGGTCACAGAAATTGCGGATGGAGGCGGGGGTGTAACCACGGCGGCGCAGACCGCAGAGGGTGGGCATACGGGGATCGTCCCAGCCGGAAACATAGCCGTTTTCCACCAAAGCTCTGAGCTTCCGCTTGGAAAGCACCGTGTGGTCGATGCCCAGTCTTGCAAACTCGATCTGCCGGGGATGATGGGGAACGGAGACATTCTCCACGACCCAGTTGTAAAGGGGTCTGTGGTTTTCAAACTCCAAAGAGCAAAGGGAGTGGGTAATGCCCTCCAAGGCGTCCTGAATGGGATGGGCAAAGTCGTACATGGGGTAGATGCACCACTTGTCGCCCTGACGGTGATGGTGCATATGACGGATCCGGTAGATCACCGGGTCACGCATATTGAAGTTGCCGGAGGCCAGGTCGATCTTGGCACGGAGGGTATACTTGTTGTCTTCAAATTCGCCGGCACGCATCCGGGCAAACAGATCCAGACTCTCCTCGATGGGACGGTCCCGGTAGGGGGAGGTGGCGGGGGTATTTAGATCGCCGCGCATTTCCTTGGCCTGGTCGGGGGTGAGCTCGCATACATAGGCCAGCCCCTTTTTAATGAGCTCCACAGCGAATTCGTAGTCTTTTTCAAAATAATCCGAGCCATAGAAGAAGCGGTCGCCCCAGTCAAAGCCCAGCCAGCGGATATCCTCCTGAATGGCCTCCACGAACTCTACATCCTCTTTGGTGGGGTTGGTGTCGTCCATACGCAGGTTGCAAAGGCCGCCGAACTTCTCAGCAGTGCCGAAGTCGATGATCAGTGCCTTGCAGTGACCGATGTGCAGATAGCCGTTGGGCTCGGGAGGGAAACGGGTATGCACGGTCTGACCGGCATACCGGCCGCCCTCGGCAATGTCTTCTTCAATGAAAGCGTGGATGAAATTCTTGCTCTCGGTGATTTCAGCCATCACGAAAACCTCTCTTTTGTAAAATTTCCCAGTTATTATAACCGATTCCGTTTGATTTTGCAACACCGGATTGCGTCACAGAAGGGGATAATTAAAAAAAGAAAAACATTTTTTGAAATTTGTGAAATAATGGTTGTCATTTTGTCAGTCTTATTATAAAATAGGATAGAATACGGAAGGAGTGATCATCTTGGCATCAGTCAAGTACAAACGCGTTCTGCTGAAGGTCAGCGGAGAGGCTCTTGCAGGCCAGCTGCATCGGGGCCTGGATTTTGACATTATTAACGGACTTTGCCGCTCTATCCGCACCTGTGTGGATATGGGCGTACAGATCGGCCTTGTGATCGGTGCCGGCAATTTCTGGCGGGGCGTGAAGGACGGCGCGGATAAAATGCAGCGTTCCCATGCCGATGCCATGGGTATGCTGGGTACGGTCATGAACGCCATCGCCGTTGCCGATGCTTTGGAAAAGCACGGCATGGATGCCCGGGTCCTCAGTGCTGTGGAGATGCACAAGTTTGCCGAGTACTATACCCGGGATGTTGCCGAGCGCTACTTAAACGAGGGTAAAGTGGTCCTGTTTGCCGCCGGTACGGGCAATCCCTATTTCTCCACCGATACCGGTGCGGTACTGCGTGGGGTAGAGATCGAAGCAGACGCGATCCTAATGGCAAAGAACATCGATGCCATCTATTCTGCCGACCCTGCCAAGGATCCAACAGCGACCCGTTATACCCAGCTTACCTATGCCGAAGCCCTGGCCAAGAACCTCAAGGCCACAGATATCACCGCCATGGCCCTGGCTATGGACAATGATATGACCATGGTCTGCTTCGGCTTGGATGAAGAAAACAGCATTGTACGTGTGGTCAGCGGCGAAGCCATTGGCACCACTGTCAAAAACAATTTCTAAGGAGGAAACACTCATGAGCGTTGATTTTAAGGATTACGGAAGAAGAATGGAAAAGGCATTGGACCATTTGGCCGATGAGTTTGGCGCTGTTCGCGCGGGCCGTGCCAATGCAAAGGTTCTTGACCGCATCAGTGTGGAATACTATGGAAGTGAAACACCCCTCAACGGTGTTGCCACCATTTCCTCCCCGGATGCCCGTACCCTGGTGATCCAGCCCTGGGATACCAGCCTTTTGAAGGAGATCCAGAAGGCCATCCAGTCCAGCGACCTGGGCATCAACCCCCAGAACGACGGCAAGGTCATCCGTCTGGTATTCCCCCAGCTGACGGAAGAGCGCCGTAAGGAGCTGACCAAGCAGGTGAAGAAGTACGCAGAGGAGGCAAAGGTCGCCATGCGTAATATTCGCCGTGACGGTATGGACTATGTGAAGAAGCTGAAGAAGAACTCCGAGATCACCGAGGACGATCAGAAGAAGGCTGAAAAGGATCTGCAGGATCTGCTGGATAAGTATATCAAGCGTGCAGATGAGGCCCTTGCCGCCAAGGAAAAGGAGCTTATGGCCATCTGAGGCCATTGATACCAAAGGGGGCGCTTGCGTCCCCTTTCTGCGTGAGGTTACTATGGCATTTTTTAGAAAGAACAAAAAGAATGAAGCCCCCGTAAACGTCCCGGAGCATATTGCGATCATTATGGACGGAAACGGCCGCTGGGCCAAAAAGCGGGGACTTCCCAGGACTGCCGGTCACCGGGCCGGTGCGGAGGCCTTTCGGCGTATTGCCAATTACAGCCGTAGCATTGGGCTTAAATATTTGACAGTCTATGCTTTTTCCACAGAGAACTGGAAACGCTCAGAAGAGGAGGTTTCCGGCATTATGAAGCTGTTGGGCAGGTATTTGGAGGAGGCCTTGGCGGATATGGAAAAGAACCATGTACGCTTTTGCTTCTTTGGAGATCTGTCCCGGTTGAGCCCGGAACTGCAGACCCTTTGCCGGGATGCCCAGGAGCGGAGCCGCTGTTATGATGAGGTGCAGGTGAATTTCTGCCTCAACTATGGCGGACGGGACGAATTGGTCAGAGCCGCCAGGACCTTTGCAGCGCAGGTCGCGGAAGGGAAATGTGGGCCTGAGGATCTGACCGAGGAGGCATTTTCCAACTATCTGTACTCTGCCGGTGTCCCGGATCCGGAGCTGATCATTCGCCCCTCCGGGGAGATGCGAACCAGTAATTTCCTTTTGTGGCAGTCTGCCTATTCTGAATATGTATTTATGGATGTGCTGTGGCCGGACTTTGGGCCGGAACAGCTGGATGCGGCCATAGAAGAATATAACCGCCGTAACCGGCGTTTTGGAGGTACCTGAATATGAAGACCCGAATTCTTGCTGCAGCGGCATTGCTGCCCTGCCTGCTTGCCATCGTTTTGTTTTTACCCACGGTGGTCACCGCCATTTTGTTTGGTGTGATGGCCGCCATCGCCGCCTGGGAGCTGACCTGGAGCACCGGCTTTGTCAAGCACCCGAGGCTCATTGCCTATAGCTGTGTATGCGCCTTTTTGGTTGCTCTTTGGAGCAATCTCAGCGGTGCGTATGTATGGATGCTGGTTGGCGTTTTGGCTATGATCGTCCTCATGTTTATGGAGGTTATGCTCAGCGATATGAAGCTGCCCTTTGATAAGGTGGTGGTATGCCTGGCTGCGGGACTTTTGATCCCCTTCCTGTTTACTTCCATCGTGCGCCTGCATTCTTCCTTTAACGGACGCTTTTACGTTATGATCCCCTTTGTGATCGCCTTTATTTCCGACAGCGGTGCCTACTTTGCCGGACGGTTTTTGGGCAAGCACAAGCTTGCCCCCACCATCAGTCCCAAAAAGACGGTGGAAGGCGCTGTCGGCGGCCTTTTGGGCGCAGTGTTGGGGATGGTGATCTATGGCCTTGTGCTGCAGTTTGCCTTTGACTTCTCCGTCAACTATTTTGCCTGTGTGGTCTATGGCCTTTTGGGTGCGGTTGCCGGTATTTTCGGTGACCTTTGCTTCTCCTGCATCAAGCGGCAGACCGGCATTAAGGACTACAGCAACCTGATCCCCGGTCACGGTGGTATTCTGGACCGGTTTGATTCCAATATCATCATTGCTCCGCTGGTGGAGATCCTGATGATTTGGTGGCCCGTGGCGGTAAGACTATGGTAAAGTGTGTCAGCATTTTAGGCTCCACCGGCTCCATTGGGCGGCAGAGTCTGGATATTATTGACCACCTGGGAATCCGGGTGGGGGCGCTGACTGCCCAATCCAGTGTGGAACGGATGGCACAGCAGTGTAAACAATACCTGCCCAAACTGGCAGTCATGGGAACCCGGGAGGCGGCTGAGCAATTGCGCGCTTGTCTTGGGGATCTTCCCGTGAAGGTCTCCTGGGGTGAGGAGGGGCTCATGGAGGCCGCCACCTTGCCGGAGGCGGATTGTGTGATCACTGCCGTGGTGGGCATGGTGGGTCTTAAGCCTACTTTGGCCGCTATTGATGCCAAAAAGCGGATCGGTCTTGCCAACAAGGAGACCCTGGTCTGTGCCGGCCAGCTGGTGATGGAGGCGGCCCGTAAACACGGGGCGCAGATCATTCCCGTGGACTCGGAGCATTCTGCCATCTTCCAGTGCCTTATGGGAGAATCCCATAAGCAGGTGGAGCGTTTGATTCTGACCTGCTCCGGCGGCCCCTTCTACGGTATGGATCCGGAAAAACTGCGCAAGGTAACCAAAGCCGATGCCCTGAAGCATCCCAACTGGAAGATGGGCGCCAAGATCACCGTGGACTGTGCGACCCTTATGAACAAGGGCCTGGAGGTCATTGAGGCTATGCGCCTTTATGATATGCCTCTGGAGAAGGTGGATGTGGTGATCCACCGACAGAGCATCATTCACTCTATGGTAGAGTTCTGTGACGGTGCTGTCATGGCACAGATGGGCACCCCGGATATGCGCCTTCCCATTCAGCTTGCCATGACCTATCCGGAACGGAAGGACTGTGTGGTGGAGAAGCTGGACCTGCTCACCTGCGGACCGCTGACCTTTGATAAGCCCGACGAAGAGGCGTTTCCCTGCCTTGCCCTGGCGAGGGCCTGCGGAAAAGCCGGTGGTACAGCCTGCCCTGCCATGAATGGCGCCAACGAAGAGGCTGTTGGCTTGTTCCTTGCGGACCGCATCGGCTTTTATGATATTTACCGCCTGGTGAAAAAAGCGGTGGATGCCGTTGAATTTATTGAAAATCCCGACCTGACGCAGATTTTGGAGGCGGATGCCAAGGCACGCCGGATCGTCAGAGAATCCCTGTAAGCGAGGTTATTTATGAGCATTCTGTTTGCAATCGTTTTGTTTAGCTTGCTGATCTTTTTGCATGAGCTTGGGCATTTTGTGGCAGCGAAGCTGTCCGGTGTCCAGGTCAATGAATTT